>JBEDUI010000106.1:0-3539 GCA_040414495.1 Mycobacteriales bacterium | reverse complement strand
TCAGGTGTGTACGCCGTTGATCTACTCCGGGCGGAGTTTCGGCACGCACGCGCAACTGTCCTCATGAGACTCGCGGTTCATCGTATGGCGCGCAGCAGCGTAGTAGCTTCGGTGATCGCGATTTGCGCCGTATCCGGGGGAAACGGGCTGGAAACGCTTTCGTAGCTGACGTGCGCGGCGGAATCGGGCAGATAGCCGGCGTAGTCGTTGGTGTATCCCAGCACGATCGTGCCCGGCGGCGCGAGTTGGCGCACGGCTAGGTACGGCTCCGCGCCCAGTCCGATTATCCGAAGTGGACCGATCCGGGCGGCGGATACGACCAGCCGGGCGATTCCGTCCGGATGTTGGCGGGCTCGCTCCCGAGCCACCGCCCGGCCCTGCGCCAGGGTGTGCGCGAACCGATCGCTGACTGGTCCGGTTGCGGGAGGCGGATCGTCCTTACGTACGGGGAATTCCAGTGTCCGGCGGGCCGATTGGACAGTGCAGTCCGTACCGATAATGGGAGCCGAAGGCAGGCCGGCCAGAATCTGCTCGGCCGCGAGTTCGCCCAGCCGCTGACATTCCGCCGGCGTCTGTGCGCGGCGAGTGGCGCGGGTGCTGATATTCCCGGCGCAGCCAGTGGCGACGACCGACCAGACAGCCGTACCCAACCGGCGTCGGATCGCACCGGCCAGGTCAGCGCTGACCAGGAGATTGTCTGCCGACAGTACCGTCGGATGTACCGGAACGACGGCGACGAGGCCGTGCCGGCGACCGGATTCGTCGGCGATGTCGAGCACATCGACCGGCACGATCGGTGGGCCACCGGCACGATCCCGCGCCGCCCCGACGCCGGAAATATCCACTGTGGACTGTCTGAGGTAGAGCGGCCGGGAGTCCGCGAGCGCCTGCTCGGCGGCCGATCTGGCGGCGGCGGCGACCTGCTCTACCAACGCGGTGGGAGTCCGGCGGGTCCCGGGCCCGCAATTGGCGTCCGGTCCGGCATGCGTGTGGGTAGCGAGCGTCCAGACATCACCCGCGCCGACCGCGCGTTCCACCGCAGCGGCCAGATCGGCGTTGACACAGATCAGGTCGACCACCACCAGCAGTAGCCGCCGCGTGCCGTCGCCAATCGCGACACAGCGAACCTCCAGATCGTCCAGGACGCCCGTCGCCGTGCCAGTGCGGTCGGCGTACCCGCCCAGCGGCGTCCCGGGCGACACCGGCAACCCGGCCCGCCCGTGGCCGATCCACAATGGACCGCTCATCGCTTCGCCTCCATCATCGACACCAGTTAGCAGCACCCGTCGTCCCCGGTCGAGCGATTGGCGCAATCCCGCTATACCAATTGACCACGCACATCGGGCCGGAACGGCTGCCGCACAAGGGTTTTGGGACGCCGGGCGCCGACAGCCTGGTCTAGCCGAGCCGGGCGCGATGCCCGATCGGCCGGATTAAGCTGACCGCTCGTGACCCCGATATTCTGCTGCGCCCCGGACAATGACCTCTTCCTCGCCTATACCGCCGCCGGCGGCCGAGCCGACCGCATACCCGACCCCGACCGTGCGATCGACGCGGCACCCAACGGTGCCGCCGTGTTCGTACTCGCCGATGACTATCCAGCGAAACGGACCGCATTGTCCAGTGCGGATTTCGCGGCCGCGCAGGCCAAGGAGCTGCGCCTGTACCTCGAATATCCGGCCCAGCTGCCGGGATTGACGCTCGGCGAGTCGCGCACCGCGACGTGGGAACGTATCGCGGCCGTCGATGACACATTCCTGCCCGAGCGGTCGATTCTCGCCGCGCACGCCTGTGTGTACCTGCCGGCCCAGGTCGATCATCCGCTGCTCGCGATCGGTCGGATGGCCGGTTATGACACCGCGGAATTCGGAATTCCGGAATCCGCGCAACCAATTCTTTTCGAGTTCGGCGGCGCCCTGGTCGCTACGACCAAACTGAGCGGCTTCCGCACCGGGCGGTACGCCCCAACGGCCTCCTGGTCGGCGCTCTGGAACGGCATACTGTCGCGACTCGTGCCGGAATTGCCGGTCGTCCTGTCCTGGCAGCCGGTGGTGACACCGACGTTGGCGCCCGATGATCCGGTCGACGCCACCGCTGAACGGGCCGCACTCGACCGCGTAGTCAATTGGCACCTGCGGGCCGACGTATTGATCAACGACAACGCAGAGCAGGTCGCCCGCGAATTGATCCCGCTGCCGACCGAGGCGGCCGCGCGGGATCGGCTGCCGTTGGAACGTGGAAATGGCCGGCACGGAATTCTGGAAGGGTACGAGTCGCAGATCCAGCCCGACGGCAGTCAGTACGCCCGCATCGCGCTGCGCGCCGATTGCCTCGCCGAGGCGGCAATGGTTTTCGCGGCGGCCGACCGGGAGGTCGATATCGCGGCCAACCTGCTGGATTATCTGTACGGCGATTCGGGGCTGTGTCGCGGCGATCGCGCCGACCCGAACCACCCGGCCTACGGGCATATCGGTTGGGGCAGTGGGTCGCAGCCGTGGGAGACCGCGAATTACGGGGATGACAATGCACGGGTGATTCTGGCCAGCCTGCTGGTCAGTGCGCAGGCCGGCTCACAGCGCTGGCTGGAGGCGATTGTGCGCGCTGTGCTGGCCAATCTGCGTACCACCGGACGCCGTGGTTTCCGGGGCGACCGGATCGATATGCCGGAGTTGACCGAGCATGGCTGGCGTTATTTTCACGACCGGGAGAACGTCAACCTGTCGCCGCATTTCGAATGCTACCTGTGGGCCTGCTATCTGTGGGCGTACGAGGTAACCGGCCGACGCGAATACCTCGACTGTGCCCGGACCGGTCTGGCCACGATGATGGCCGCTTTTCCGACCGGCTGGCGGCGCAACGACGTCACCGAGCGGGCGCGGATGTTGCTGCCGCTGTCCTGGCTGGTGCGGATCGAGGGCACCGAGGAACATCGGCGTTGGCTCAGCGATGTCGCCGAGGACCTGGTCCGGGACCAGCAATCCAACGGCGCCATTCCCGAACGCGAATTGGGCGGGCCCGGGCATTTCCAGGCATCCCGGGCCAACGAGGAATACGGGCTCAGCGAGTCGCCGCTCATTCAGCACACGGGTGACCCGGCCAGCGACCAGCTCTATACCACTGGATTCGCGCTCATCGGATTACACGAGGCCGCGGCGGCGACCGGCGACGCGCGGTTGACCGAACTGGCCGACCGGCTCGCCGGATATCTCGTTCGTATCCAGACCACCAGCACCCAGCCGCGGCTGGATGGCACCTGGCTGCGCGCCTTCGATTACCGGCGCTGGGATTATTGGTCCAGCTCAGGCGATCTGGGCTGGGGAGCGTGGTGCATCGAAGTCGGTTGGGGACAGTCGTGGATCGCACTTGCCCTGGCGCTCAGACAATCCGGCGCCTCGCTGTGGGACCGGGTGACGAGCGTTCGGCCGGCGCCCGAATTGGCTGACCGGCTGTGGTCCCAGATGCTCGGCCCGCGCGATCGGTAAATAAATTGGTCTAGTCGCGCTTGGTTGTGGGGCTTGCTGCGGTCCGGCCCGCTGTCT
>JBEDUI010000105.1:0-5633 GCA_040414495.1 Mycobacteriales bacterium | reverse complement strand
TTCTGGGTCGAGCTCATTCCGCACACATGTCCTTCGTTTAAGGGGAGTTATCGGCGATCGATCAGTACGCGCCCGAGCCGCGGATGACGGTGCCGACCGTTTTCCACAAAATCATTACGTCGTACATCAGCGACCAGTTCTCGACGTAGCGCAGATCGAGCCGGACCGACTCCTCCCAGGGCAGATCACTGCGACCGCTGATCTGCCAAAGGCCGGTAAGGCCGGGCTTGACCAACAACCGGCGCTTTACGTCATCCCCGTAGCGTTCAACCTCGGCCGGCAGCGGCGGCCTCGGTCCCACCAACGACATCGACCCACCGAGCACATTGAGCAGTTGCGGTAACTCGTCGAGTGAGTACTTGCGCAGAAAGCGACCCAACCGCGTAATTCGGGGGTCGTCCCGAATCTTGAACAGCAGGCCCTCGGCGCGTTCGTTGTGCGCCACCAGGTCGGCCCGCCGTGTCTCGGCGTCGCGGACCATCGTGCGGAACTTGATCATCGAGAATTCGCGGCCGTCGCGACCAATGCGAACCTGGCGGAACAGCGCCGGTCCAGGCGAAGTAGCTCGCACCAGGACGGCCAGCATAAGGATGACCGGCGCGAACAGCACCAGCCCGAGGAATGCGCCGATCCGGTCGACCGCGCCTTTGATCAGTCGGCGTATGCCGGAGAATTCCGGCTCTTCCACATGCAACAACGGAAGTCCGGTCACCGGGCGGATGTGCAGACGGGGCCCGGCCACCTCCATCAACCCCGGCGCGACAATCAAATCTATATCGGCCCGTTCGAGCAGCCATGACAACCGACGTAACTTGGTTGCGTTCATGTCCGGAGAAGAGGTCACGACGACCGTGTCGGCCGAGGTCACCCGAACAGCCAGATGCACATCATCGAAACCACCGAGCACCGGAATTCCCAGATGGGTCCGCGCGCTGGCGGTTTCTCCGGGCAGACAAATGCCGACCACTCGCAACCCGCTGTGTGGGTCGCGTCGCAATTCCGTGACCAGTTCGGTGACGGACTCCTCGCTGCCCACCGCGACCAGGTTGGACATGCAGTCACCCGCCACCCGCCTATTGTGTAGGCGTTTGCGGGCCAGATAACGGCCCAGCAGGCACAACAGCGTGGCCAACGGCAGGGCCAGGATCACATAGCCACGGGCGACTTCGGCCTTTGTCGCGTACGACAGAAATGCAATTGCGGCGGTCAGGCCGACCGCGGCCTGCAGCACCCGCGAGAACTCATCCGAACCGACCCCAAATGCCTTGCTGTCGTAGGCACGGGCAACGGCCAGCGCAAGCACCCAGAAGACCGGCAGCCCCAAGCTGAACCAGACGTAATCCAGGTGGGCAATCGGAACATCGCCTCGACGCGCCGCTTCCAGCGCGGCGGATGTCGGCGAGAATCGAATGACATACGCGGTGATGGCACCGACGATCGCCGCGACCGCGTCAATTGCTATCAACAAGAAAGCGTATCGACGTTCCCAGACTGGTCTACGAACGACGGACCGTGGCAACCCTGTACTGACGAACGCGTCTGGAACACGTTCTGCTCCAACACTCATCGAGGCCCCCCACGAGCCCTAGACAAGCCAGTCCCCCCGGCTCGCTCTCAGTGAGCGCCGAGCCGATCCGCAGCAGTGCTGGTAAATCGGCCCGTCACAAGGCGGAACACTAATTGACGCCAATACGTCGCGCGATTGTTTTCGACAACTTGACCGTCGAGATACGCGAGTTGGCCGCGCGGCCGATACCTCTTGCTATTCGGCCGTTAATCGGACAGCGAGTATGCGCACGGGATTATTTTGACAGGCAGCTAGTTAACCGCCAATTATCATGGCTGCACGCTACCCGGTCGACCGGCCGAAGAAAATGCGTCCATTCAGTCTGCCGACGGGTGTGACGAGTCCGACTGATATCCGGTCGCCGGTTGTGCCCGGCCGAACCACCCCGCCAACCGGGCGATCGCCCAGCGCGTCAGATCGGGTCTGCGGGGTGCACCCGCCGAAGTTCGACACCCGGTGCAGCCGCCCACCCACCGTTCGCGAGGATAGGACCGTGACAGCCGAAGAGACTCATGACGAGCGCCGGCCCGACCGGCCCGGCGTCGAGATCGCATTGGGCGGCAGCGACGCCGATACCGCGCTGCGTGCCGACGTCCGCCGGGTTGGGCAACTGCTCGGTGACACGTTGGCGCGCCAGGAGGGGCAGTGGCTCCTCGACCTGGTTGAACAGGTCCGCAAGCTCACCAAAGCCTCCAAGGCCGACGATGCCGAGGCGCTGCGCGAACTGCGTCAGCTGCTCGGCCAGGCAACGCTGCCGACGGCCATCCATCTGGTGCGCGCGTTCTCGGCGTACTTCCAACTGGCCAATGTCGCCGAGCAGGCGCACCGGGTGCGGCTCCTGCGCGAGCGCGGCCCCGACTCCGGCTGGCTGGTGGACGCCGTCGCCGCGGCCGCCGCGGAGCAGACCGGCGCACCCCTGACCGAAGCGGCCCGATCCCTTGCGGTGCGGCCCGTATTCACCGCCCATCCGACCGAGGCCAGCCGACGTTCGGTGCTCTCGAAGCTCCGCTCGGTCGGCGGGATCCTGCTCGACGAACGCCCGGACAGCTCCATTGTCCGGCGGCGCCAGAACCGGCGGTTGGCCGAGCTGATCGATTTGCTCTGGCAGACCGACGAATTGCGCCTGGAGCGGCCCGAACCGGTGGACGAGGCGCGCAACGCGACCTACTACCTCGACGAACTGATGACCGAGACGGTCCCGGACCTGCTCGACGACCTCGACGCCGAGCTGCGCAACTACGGCGCCTCGCTCGACCACAACCACAGCCCGCTGGTGTTCGGCACCTGGATGGGCGGCGACCGGGACGGCAACCCCAACATCACCCCCGAGGTGACGCTGCAGGTATTGACCCTCAACCATGAGTACGGAATTCGCGGGCTGATCGCGGCGATCGACGCGCTCACCAACGATCTGTCCAGCTCGACCAAGGTCGTAGGCGTTTCGGCCGAGCTGCTCTCCAGTGTGGACGCTGACATCGCCGCGCTGCCCAATCTGGACCGCCGCCGCCGCCGTACCAGTAAGGAAGAGCCGTACCGGCTCAAGGCATCGTGTATCCGTACCAAGCTGGTCAATACTCTCGATCGAATCGGCTCGGCCGCACCGCACCACCCGGCTCGGGACTACCTGGGCACCGAGGAACTGCTGGACGATCTGGCGATCATGCGCCGTTCGCTGGTCGAGCACGCCGGGACGCTGATGGCCGATGGCCTGCTGGCCCGGGTTGAACGCACCGCAGCCACCTTCGGCCTGCAACTGGCCACAATGGACATTCGGGAACACTCGGATGCGCATCACCACGCACTTGGTCAACTCGTCGATGCGGTAGGCGAATTGGCGGTGCCGTACGGCGAACTGTCCACTGCGGACCGGATCGGTGCCTTGCGACATGAGCTGGCCGGCCGCCGGCCGCTCTCGCCAGCCTCGCCGCAGTTGGATGAGGCCGGTGCGCGCACGTTCGCGGTGTTCGCGACGATCCGGGAGGCGCTGGACCGGTTCGGGCCGGATGTCATCGAGAGCTACATCATCTCGATGACCCACGATGCCGGCGACGTGTTCGCCGCCGCTCTGTTGGCCCGCGAGAACGGTCTGGTCGATCTGCACCAGGGCGTGGCCCGGATCGGTTTCGTCCCGCTACTGGAGACGGTGGACGAGTTGCGCCGGGCCGATGCCGTGCTCGACGAGATGCTCTCCGATCCCTCGTACCGCAAGCTGGTGGCGCTACGCGGCGATCTGCAGGAGGTCATGCTCGGCTACTCCGATTCCAACAAGGACGCCGGCATCACCACCTCGCAATGGGAGATTCACCGGGCCCAGCGCCGGTTGCGCGACACCGCGTCCCGCCATGGCGTACGGCTGCGGCTCTTCCACGGTCGCGGCGGGACCGTCGGCCGTGGCGGCGGTCCGACCTACGACGCGATCCTGGCCCAGCCGTGGGGGACGCTCGACGGCGAGATCAAGGTCACCGAGCAGGGTGAGGTCATCTCCGACAAGTACACGTTGCCGGGCCTGGCACGGGAAAACCTGGAGCTGACCCTGGCCGCGGTATTGCGTGCCTCGACGCTGAAGGCGCCACGCCAGAACGCGGACAACCTGAGCCGGTGGGATGCCACAATGGACACCGTCTCGGATGCGGCGCAAAAGGTTTATCGGGAATTCATCGGAAATCCCGACCTGCCGGCATATTTCCTGCAGTCGACGCCGGTTGAGCAGTTGGCCGATATGCATATCGGTTCCCGACCCTCGCGGCGTCCGGACTCCGGGGCCGGTTTGGACGGTCTACGGGCGATTCCGTGGGTTTTCGGATGGACACAGTCGCGGCAGATTGTGCCAGGCTGGTTCGGTGTCGGTTCTGGGTTGGCCGCCGCGCGCGAGGCCGGGCACGGTGACGTGCTCAGGCAGATGTACGCGGAATGGCATTTCTTCGCGACGTTCATTTCCAATGTGGAAATGACGCTGGCGAAGACCGATCTGGATATCGCCGAGCATTACGTAGAATCCCTGGTGGAGCCGCGGTTGCGGCCGATCTTCGACACAATTAGAGAAGAGCACGAGCGCACCGTACGAGAGTTGTTGCTGATTACCGGCGAGAGCGCGCTGCTGGACAATTCGCCGGTGTTGCAACGTACGTTCTCGGTCCGGGACTCGTATCTGGATCCGATATCGTATCTGCAGGTAGCGTTGCTGGGCCGGGCCCGCGCTGGGGATGAAAGTCCGACGCTGCGCCGGGCACTGCTGTTGACGTTGAATGGCGTCGCGGCCGGCCTGCGTAATACCGGCTGATTTTATTTACTGCGTTTATTGCGGCCGGGTTGCGTTTTGCGGCCGGGTTGCGTTTTGGGGCCGGGTTGGTGCCGCGTCGCGACGGGGTGTGTTTGGGGCCGGGTTGGCGTGCCGCGGTGCGCCAGCCCGGCCGGGTCTTTTCCGGCGTCTTCTGGTGCCGGCCGGCTTGGCTCCACCTGTCGGGCACGCCATTTCGAACGGCCCAACACCCGGCTCGCCACAATTTCCCATGATCGCGATGGCTTTCGTATCGATTTCGATGGCGAAAGCCATCACGATCATGCACTGAGTGTGAGTCGCCGGGTCGTCGAGGCCGCACAACCGAGAACCGCTATGGCGCTGGGAGCTTTGATGATCGTGAGTAGATTTGGTACGGATTTCGGTATCAAATCTACTCACGATCATGGTCACCGGAGGAAAACCACGCGAAATCGCTGCGATCATGCTCGCCGGAGGAAAGCCGCGCGGAATCGCTCGGTTCTCAGCGCCCGGAGGGTCGGCGGGGGCAGGCGCGCGGATCGGTGCGGTCGGCGGCGCTGGATGGTCGCCGAGATAGAGCGTGCGGAGCCACGAGCCGCTAACCCCTGTTCATGGGCGGCGGCGGTCACGACGCCGCTTTCCTTGATCGTGATGGCTTTCGTATCGATTCCATTGACTTTCGCCATCACGATCATCCCAAGCAGCGGCGCGCGACGAAGCCGTACGGCCGACACACATCGGCGGGAGGTTGGCTCATGATCGTGAGTAGATTTGGTACGGATTTCGCTACCACATTCACTCACGATC
>JBEDUI010000104.1:0-5628 GCA_040414495.1 Mycobacteriales bacterium | reverse complement strand
CTTGTCGAAGATCTCCTCCGCAGGCTTCGGCAATTCGGTTGGCCGTCATGGCGAAGCGCATTCTTAGTAGAGAACTGGTTCGGCTAGGACCCGCCAATCGCGCTCAAGAACCGACCAACGAACCAGGCCCGCCACTGCGCGACCGCCAACGGCACCACGGCCCGCCGAACAGCGCGCGGCCCTGACGAATACTCCGCCGATGAACGCGGTCCGACCCTTAGCCGCGCGAACACCCCGGCGCGGACCCGCAGGTACTCATCGAGCCCAAGCAGGTCGCCGCCGCGAACAAACAGCCGATCATCCTGCGCGGCCCACACCTCGGCTCGGAACCGAGTTTGAGGCGGCCGCGACTCCAACGTACGCAGCCGCGCCGCCAGTACCGGTGCCATACCCAACTCGGATGACATGGTCCTCAGCCCCCTGCGCAACTGGGACGACCCACCTCGTCACATCGCAGCATATAAATACGGCCACCAACAGGGGAGGGAATCCGCATACGCCAAGGGGACTTACCGGCGGGATTTCTAGCCGAGGTCGATGAGGGTGAGGGCCAATCGCGGGCAGTAATGCACCGCGCGGCGGGCATGGTCCATCAACTCGGGCGAGATCGGGTCGGCCGCCACGATCGGGTAACCCCAGTCATCGAGCAGAATCCGCTCGGGCAGCAGTTCGGCGCACAACCCGTACCCATCGCAGATGGCCATGTCGACCCGCAGCTCTTTCATCGCCACGGCTCATCCGGCGGCAGCGGACTGGGGATCGGCAGCGTCGGGGTACGGCTCATCCAGGTACAGCCGCCCGCGCTCACGTGCCGGCCCACGTCGTCGGCGAAGACCCGCAGCGCCGACTCGGTCACCCCGACGATGCCGTCCGGATGCCGACATGCGCCGCGACGGTAGACCATCGCCATCGTGTAGCGCAGCCGCTGCAGCGCCCGCCGATCCTGCCGCCAGGTCACCGCGGCCAGTTCGTCGGCGATGGCCGGAGTGCCGTGGAAGCAGGGCCCGCACTGGCGGGCGTTCTGCCCGGCCAGCCATTCGGCCACCCGCGCGGTCTCGGCCAGCCCGCAGGCGTTGACCGGCAGCCCGACCAGAATGCCTGCGCCAGCGGGGATTCCGGCCGCGCGAAGATCCTCCGGGGTGAGCGGTTTATCGAGCAGTTCACTGGCCGGGGACCACGACCCGCAGTAGCCGCCGAGCAGGATCGCCTGCCACGGCTCGGTCGGACCGCCAGCCAGACGCAGGATGTCGGCGGTCGACGCGCCCAGCGGTACCTCGTATACGCCCGGTCGCACCACCGCGCCGGAGAGCGTGACCAGCCAGGTGCCCGGCGCGGCATCCGTCCCCTGCCCGCGGAACCAGCTCGCGCCGTAGCGGGCGATCAACGCCAGATGGGCCACCGTCTCGGCGTTCGAGACGAGTGTCGGCTGGCCCCGCACGCCGTGCCGATAGGCCGAGGTCGCGCGGGGTTTGGCCGGCCCACCGCCGGCATACCGGGCGAGCGCGGTGCCCTCGGCGGCGACGTACCAGCGCGGCGTGGTCATGACCGAAAGCCGGATGCCGGCCCGACCCCAGCCGGCACTGCGCCGCTCGGCGATGGCGGCCCGGATGCTCTCCAGCGCGTGCGCCTCTCGGTGCACGCAGACCGTGACCTGTCGGGCGCCAACCGCCACCGCCGCGAGTTCCGCGCCGTCGAGCACGACGTGCGGCGCGACCTGCAACAGCAACCGGTCTTTGGTGCTGGCCGGTTCGCTCTCGGCCGCGTTGATCACCACGTACGACGCGCCGGCCCGGGCGCCATGCTCAGCCACGGTGGCCAGCTTGCGGCCGGTCGGGAACCAGGCGCCGCCGCGGCCACGCAGCCCGGCCGCGGTCACCGCCTGGATGATGTCGTCGGCCGAGTCGGTGGTCAGCCGGCGGTACTGCCGGACGTGTTCGGTCAAATCGGCCGGCCGACCGGTGCGCAGCCACCGGCCCAGCAGCCGCGGCTCGACGTCCTCGCGGCTGACGGTGGCGGTCATAACGGCCGCTGCCCGGCCAGCCGCCGCGCCGCCCGCACCCGGTACCAGGCCGCCAACGCCACGGCGGCGACGCTGAGCACGTCGCACCACAGGATCGAATCGCGGTCGGTGCCGATACCGGTGCCGTGCACCAGGCCGAGCACCCAGGCCAGGTACGTGGTCAGGTGGGTGGCGCGCCAGAACCGGTAGCCGGCCCGGACCCGGGCCGCGCTGACGATGGTCACCACGAAGATCAGGTCGCTGGCGGTTGCGGCCAGCCGGGTCCAGATCCGGATGTGCGCTGGCAGCACCGGTACGAACGCGTACGCCAATTTCAGGCCGAGATATCCGCCGATAACCGGGGCGAGCAAGTGCACAATCAGCAACGTCACCGAAATCAGCGACAGGTTGCGGTGCAGCGAATGAATGACGAACCCCGGCCACCGGGGCGGTCCGGCCCGGCCGGCGCACAGCAATCCCAGCACGACGACCGCCGTACACGACAGCAGTAGGACCAGGCCGCTGCTGCGGCATAAATAGCCAAACGTGTCCTGACTGGACAGTGAATTATCGGCAACATAAATCGGTACGGTTCTGGAATTCACCGCGGACTCCCGAAAGCCGCGATGATCGCCCAGATCCCAGCGGTGGCGGCGAAAGCGATCGCGATCGCCGCGATCGTGATCGCCCGTACCAGGGCCAGACCGTGGGTGCGCACCGCGATCGCGCGCTCTTTCATCCGGCGCTACGGTGGATTTCGGTCGGCTCGGTCATGCCGGATCGTTCCTTCCCCCATTGCGATTCGCCGGCCGTGAGGGTGCCGCGCGAGCGTCTACGTCCGGTCCAGACCGAATACATCATTGACAGATTCGAGCGAATTTCGCCCGATAAATCCCGGGCGGGGACCGGTCCCGAACACCGGCCCTAGCATCGCCGCGTGCGCGAGATATTGCCGGAGCCATCTATGTACCGCCGGTGGATCGGAGTTGGATCACAGCCGCGGAAGGTCGCCCTGGGGCGCAGGATCGACCAGAAGGTGAGCCCGCGTTGACCGCTCGTTCCGGACGTCGTTCCGTCACCTTGTGGGTCGCCGGATTTCTGGCGCTCGCGATCGTCGTCGCAGTCACCGGATTCGGCGGTTCGGTCCCGGCTGTGGCATTCCGGCAGGCCGGCCATTGGGTTTATAACGGCACCGTCGGCGCGGTTTTTCATATCGATGGCGGCAGTAAGACCGTCGACAGCAAGATGGCGCTGCCCGGGCTGACCGGCGCCAACCAGGTCGTGCAGGACGATCGGAACGGGTACGTCGTAGACCGGCGCGGCGGCCGGGTCCTCGTATTCGGCAAATCCAGTTTGTCGGTCGACTCGGCCCTGTCGGTCGGCAGCACCGAGGAGCCGGTGAGCCTCGAGGTCAACGGCGGGCCGTACCTGGTGTACGAGCACGGCGGGCGGATCATCCGGCTGGGCCAACCGCCGGCCACGATCCGGGCCGGTGGCCAGCTGCAGACGCCGGTCACCACCACCGACGGCACGCTGTGGGTACGGCGCTCTGGTTCGCTGTGTGTGCTGCCGGCCGGCGGGCATGCCCTGCGCTGCCCGGGACACATCCCGGCCGGCGATCACGGCGCACTGACCACAGTGGACGATCATCCGGCTTTCGTCGATGTCACAGCTAGCACGATTACTCCGGTCGGTACGAAGGGTCTGGGTACGCCCCGGCGGCTGGGCGTCACGCTCACCGCTGATGCGCAGGTCGCCAGCTCCGATGCCGGTGGCCGGCTGCCGATCGTCAGTCAGACCCGGGGCCAGCAGGCGCTGGTTCTCGTCGATGCCAGCACGATCGCGGCCGGAAGCCCTGCGGCCAAGCCGATCACGGTCCCGCTACGCGCGGGGAAACTCGACGCGCCGGTCACGTCCGGTGCCGCGATCGCGGTGGTGAACCGGTCGGCGCACACGATCTTCACGTTCACCAATCAGGGCGCGCGCAAGACGACCGTGCCGCTGCCGGCCAGTGCCGGCACGGTGGCGGTGTCGCGCGGCGAGGACGGTCGGGTCTACGTCGACAACGCCGCTGGCACGCAGACGTACGTCGTCGACGGCGACGGCTCGGTCACCCCGGTCAAGGTCGGCGGGCCCGGACCAAGCGGTCCGCCGGGCTCGACCGCGACCCCGACTCCAATTCCGACCGCGACGCCGAGCGCGCCGAAGCCCACCGCTTCACCAACCGGGTCGACCCGCAGCCCGACGCGTCCTCCGAAGCCGACCCCGACCCGTACCCGTACACCCGTACCGCCACCACCGACGGACGCCCCGCCGACAACGCAGCCGCCGACAACACCGCCGGCCACAACACCACCTCCGACAACGCCACCGGCGCAGCCACCCGGCGCACCGGCTGACCTCAGCGCCACGGCCGGTAACGCCGAGGCCAACCTGAGCTGGGCCGCGCCGGCCAGCAACGGCGCGCCGCTCACGAGCTACCGGGTGTCCTGGCGCGGGGTCGACGGCGGCGCGAGCGGGTCCACGACCGTGCCCGGGACCAGCCTGCACGCCACCATCGGCGGCCTGACCAACGGCACGTCGTACGTGGCCAGCGTCGCGGCCATCAACCGGGCCGGCACCGGGCCGTCGGCGCAGTCTGGGACGTTCGAGCCGAACCCGGAGCTGACCGCGCCGACCGACGTCACCGCGAGCGCGAGCACCGACGGCGCGATCACCGTCCGCTGGCACGGGGTCGCCGCGACCACGGCCGGTGCCGTGCGGTTCGAGGTGAGTACGAGTGGCGGGCGCGCGGTCACCACGACCGGGACGCAGACGGTGTTCACCGGGCTGACCCTCGGTACGTCGTACCGCTTCACCGTCACCGCGATCGCCGGCAGCCAGCGGCTCTCGAGCAGCAGCGGCGCGGTCGTCCCGTACGCCGCGGCGGCCGCGCCGACCGGGCTCAAGGCGACGCCGGGCAAGGGGCAGATCGCGTTGAGCTGGGCCGCGCCGACCTTGAACGGCGGCCGCTTGGTCGACTACGTCGTGTCGTACAACGGCCACGAGCAGACCACAACGGCACCGAGCCTCACGGTCACCGGACTGAGCACCGGCAGCACGTACAGCTTCAGCGTGCACGCGGTGACCACCGATCCCAACGGGACCGGGACCAAGGTGACCGGTGCGGCAGCCAGCGTGTCGGCCCGGGCGATCGCGCCGCCGGTAGTGACGATCCAACAGGCGTACATCGACAGCGACGACGTGTTGCACGTGAAGGTTCATGTCGATGACGGCGGCAGCGCGACCACCTGCCATTTGACCGTGCTGATCACGTTCAACAAAGGCGCCTGCTCCGGCGACACCGAGCTGACCCAGAGCGGCATCAACAACGACACGAATACGAATTTGCCGATCTCGGTATACGGCACGAACGCGGCCGGGACCGGACCGACCGACAGCTCGTCGGTGTCCAGTCCACATTCGCACAGCAACAATGTCCCGGGAATTCCGCCGGGACGAATGACGGATGAGGCACGAATGGGGGACAGCTAATGCGTCCGGGCGAGGCGTACCAATTAATCTCGGACAACGTGCAAAGCGTCATTCAAGGAAAGTCCGATGTGGTCAGACTGGCCGTGGTGGCGATG
>JBEDUI010000103.1:0-37947 GCA_040414495.1 Mycobacteriales bacterium | reverse complement strand
GACAAAACCGGACCGAAAGAGGGCGGTCGCCAAAGAATTACTTCCAGTCACCAACACGTCACAATCCGCGCCACATAAGCGATCCAAGCAGCGACATTCGCGCGCTGCGGCGACGAGAAATGTCTCGTACAGAATTCACGTCGCGGTATTCTCTCGCTCGCAGGCGCGTTGATCATGCAGTTGGCCTTGGTGTGTAGCGCAGGAAACTTCATGATCAACAAAGCGCGGCGTCCGTACGAGTCGGCCGAGCCGATCACTGGAGGAGGGCAAGGAATGAGAGTGAGGCGCGGATCTGCACCGCGCCCGCGGCTCGCCATAATGCGGTGGCCCATCCGATGAGCGCCTGGAGACGACGCGGCGAAGCCCCCAAGGTGCTTGCCGATGCTGCCTGATTACCGGCATGCTGATGTGATGTTCCGATCTCGTAAGCCAAGCCAGGATGAAGCCTGGGAAGCCGTCGTCGTGAACAAATCGCGGGGAATGCCAGACGGGTCCTACCTGTATCGGTACGTCAGCATCCGATTTGCCGATGGAACCACCCGTAAAATCCGGGTCGACAAAGACCTGTGGAATTCGCTGGCCGCGGGCGACCGCCTGGTCAAACGAGCCGGATCGGCGCCGGTCAAAGCGCCCTGACAGTAGCGAACCCAGATCACTGCTTGGGCATCGTGAGAGTCAGGCCATAGCCGTCGGGATCGACCACACTGGCCTCCCGAACGCCCCAGGGTTGGTCGGTCGGCTCTTCGGTGATGCCGTGCCCGGCCGCCCGCAGACGTTCGATGACCGCGTCGACATCGTCGACCATGAACGTGCCCAACGCGTGCGGCGTATTGTCGCCACCGGTTTTCGGATGCAGCAATAGCCAGGCACCGCTGGGATTTCCCTTCGTCGGAAGCGCTAGCGCGACGTGGTGCTCATCGGCCCAATCTCGTTGCAGACCGAGCCCGTCTTCATAGAAACGGGCGGTCGTCGTGATGTCTTCGCAGAAAGTGACTAATCCATCGAACGTTACGGCTCCCATGTGAGCGTCCCTTCCGATTGTGTATGCGGCCTGCGCATTGCGCATAATAGAACTATGAGCGTTCCAGTGCCAGTCCTCGCCGCGGCCAGACCGGCCCCGCGGCTGCGCGTGGCCGAACCAACCTTGGCCGCGACGATGCCGACCGCGATGGTGCTGGTCGACTACGCGCTGAACGGCAAAACCATGCCCAGCGCCGAATTGCACGCCTTGGCCGAAGGGTTGCCGGCCGAACTGGCCGATGCGAGTTGGCCGATTCGGGCGGCCATGGCGCACGGCACCGTGCTGCGCAGCGTCCTGCTGCACCAATTGCCGGCCGATCATCCCGGGCACACCGACTGGGCGCGGCTACGCCGCTGGATGGCCGCGTGGTCCGATGATTTCGTCAACGGCGTGATCGATTTCGGGGTCGATTCGGTGATGTCGTACGGAAAACCGCCGCGCGAGCCGATTCGTACGGCGGCCCGGATCGAGTCTTTGGCGGGGCCGTCGGCGGCGGTCCGGCGTAATGCCGCGCAGGTGTTGCGGTGGTGGGAAGTTCCGCGGCCCCGTGAACGCGGTCGGGAATTACTTGATCCCCGTACGTTCCGATCGGTGCTGTTGGAATTACTGGACGCGATCTGGGACGGCTGGCTGGAACGGGCCTGGACCGAGTCGCTGCCGGCAATGCGCGCGACTGTGGCGGCGACGCCGGCGCCGCCGCCTGGGTGCAGCGGTGTGCAGTGGATCAGCCTGGTTACTGGGTTGCGGCCCGACGATCCATATGCGGCGGCCGCCGATTCCGCGACCGAATTGGTGGTATTGCCGACGCCGGGATTGGGCCGCAGCCTGTCCCTGTTTGCCGACCAGCTGACCTGGGTCGTATTCACCCCGCAGCAGGACCAGACTCCCAAACGGACCGGTATCTCGGTCAGTCGACTCGCTGCGCTGGCGCCGGTCATGCGAGCGCTCGGCGACCGCACGAGGCTGGCCCTGACCCTGCATTTGCTCGAACACGGGCCGATGAGCATGCAGCAATTAGCCGACGCCCTCGAAGTGCACCAGAGCACGGTTTCCCGGCAGGTGAACGCATTGCGCGAAGCCGGTGTGGTGCGCATTCAGGACGACCGACGGGTGGTCGCGGTCAGCGGGGTCGTCCGGCAGGCCTGCCAAACCCTGCTCACCGCCGTGGATTAAGTTCCTATTTGCCGAAGGCGTTTGTGCGAGGGGCGAAATTGCGCGGGGGAGGGGCGGTGGTATCGCCGACCACCAGTGTGGTGGGCAGTTGCACGTGCCGCGGCGGTAGGTCGGGATTACGCATTCGGTCGCCGAGCAATTCGATGGCGCGCTGGCCCATCTGCTCGGTTGCCCGCCGCACACTGGTCAGCGTCCCGGGACTGGGTAGCACCTCGAGGTCGTCAAAGCCGGCGATCGAGAATTGCGCCGGAACGTCAATACCGCGACCCCGCAGCGCGGTAAATACGTGCACCGCCACCACATCGTTGACGCAAAAGGCAGCCGTCGGCGGATCGGCCAGCCCGAGCATGGTGTCCAGCGCCGCCTCGACCGACGCGCCGCCGCTGGTACTGATCCTGGCCACCAACGCCTTGTCGTAATCGAGCGCATTGTGCTGGAGCCGGTCACGGTAACCCTGCAGCCGCAGCCGGATACTGGACAGCTGTCGCGGTTCGGCGTGGATGAACGCAATCCGCCGATGACCCAGGCCGACCAGGTGATCGACAACCGCGCCAGCGCCGCCGACGTCGTCGACCACGACGTGGTCCTGGCCCGGATCCAGATAACGGTCCAGGAAAACGATCGGCACCCGCAGCTGGTCCAGCGCCGCCGACGCGGTGTCGTTGATCGGCCACAACGCGATCCCGGCACAATCCGAGGTCGCGGCCAATTCACGTTCCTGCGCCGCCCGGCGATTGTCCGAATGCGCCAGCATCACCTGAATTCCCTGCCGGTGCGCCTCATCGACCACGCCGGACAACACGCGTAGATGGATCAGGTCGGTCAGGCTCGGCATGATGACCTTCACGATCGGCTTCTGCGCCGGCGTCGTCTGGTGGACGGTGTCTGGGATGGCGGCGACGTAGGTGCCGCGGCCGCGCTCCTTGCGTAAGACACCGACCTGCACCAGCCGCTCCAGCGCCTGCCGCACGGTCGGCCGCGTGACGCCGAAGCGGGCCGAGAGCTCGGTTTCGGACGGAAATCGGGCATCGGGCGCCATCTCGGTCCCGACGATCAGCTCGAGCAACGCCCGTTCCAGCTGGTGGTACAGGGGAACCGGGCTGTGCCGGTCCAGCTGTGCGGGCACCGGCCAGGCGTCGTCCTGGTCGCCGGTGTGTTGCACGGCTGACTCCTTCCGGTCGGTTGGTGCTCTCACCATAGGTTGCTGCGCGGCAAGGTCCAGTGTAGGCAACTTGTCATTAACTCTTGACAGGTTGTACAGAGTCCGGACAGACTTCCGTTCGAACAAAGCTGTGCGGCAATAAACCCGCCGAGTTATCGAACGGCGGGGAACCACAATCGGCCAAGTCTTGACGATCGGTTTTGACGCATGAGCAGAAATAGTGTGGCTTCAACGGGATGGCTGACATTCCGTCGGCGTAACACGATTACGGCGTACGTTTTCGCGCTGCCGATGATCGTCGGCGTGTGCATCTTTACGATCTATCCGCTGGTCAGCTCGCTGTATCACGCATTCACCGAGTGGAGCGGGGTCAGCGCGGCCAAATGGGTCGGGCTGGCCAACTTTCGCTATCTGCTCACCCAGGACCCGACGTTTTGGCCGTCGCTGAAGGTCACGGTGTACTACATGGCCCTCAGCGTTCCGGCCGGAATGATTGCCGGTCTGGCGCTGGCGGTATTGCTGAACCGGGCCTTCGCCGGAATTCGGCTGTTCCGTACCGTCTTTTATCTGCCGGTAGTGCTGCCGTCGATCGCGGTGCTGACGTTGTGGAAGTACATTTTCGACCCGTCGTACGGACTGGCTAACGAAATCCTCTCCGACCTGCATCTGCCCACCAGCCAATGGTTGGCCGGTAGCGCAACGGCGATGCCGTCCATTGTGATCGTGGGTCTGTGGGGCGTGGGCGGCTCGATGATCATCTTTCTGGCCGCGCTGCAGAATGTCCCGTCCGAATTGTACGAGGCGGCGCGGGTGGATGGCGCCGGCGCGATCCGGCTGTTCCGGTCGATCACGCTGCCAATGATGACGCCGATCCTGCTGCTGCAACTGGTACTGGGCCTCTCGGCCGCATTCCAGACGTTCAACCAGGTCCAGGTGTTGACCAAGGGCGGGCCCGGCACCTCGACGAACCTGTACATGTTCAAGATTTATACGGACGCCTTCGGCAACTACACACAACTCGGATTGGCCTCGGCCGAGGCGTGGATTCTGTTCATCATCGTCCTGGCCATTACCGCGGTCACCCTGCGGACCTCGCGCATGTGGGTGTTCGAGGGGAACGAGAGGTAGCCGCTGATGTCATCCGCGCTCTCCACCAGAATCGGCGGCCAGTCGAGGTTGTCGCCGGCGCCGGCCGGGTCCCCGTTGCAGCGCAAGGTCCCGATGTCGGTGTCCCGGCTCGCCTGGTACGGGCTGTGTACGCTGCTCGCGCTCACCATGTTGACGCCGCTGTTGTGGATGATTTCGATCGCCCTGAAAACCAACAGCGACATCATCTCGCTGCCGCCGCAGTTTCTGCCCTCCTCGTTCACCTGGCGCAATTTCGTCGACGGCCCGCGCGAGGTGCATTTCTACCGGTTGCTGGGCAACACGTTCATCATCGCGATCGTTTCTACCTTCGGCGCGGTCGCCAGTTCGATGCTGGCCGGTTACGCGATCGCCCGGATTGACTTCAAGGGAAACCGCTTTCTGTTCTACCTGTTCACGTTCTCGATCTTCGTTCCCGGAATCGTCACGCTGATTCCCATTCAGCGGTTGTTCTTCGACGCCAACGCCATCGACACCTGGTATCCGCTGATCCTGCCTTCGTTCTTCGGCAATCCGCTGTTCATCTTCCTGGCCCGGCAGTTCTTCCTGTCGGTGCCGCGGTCCATTGACGACTCGGCCATGATCGACGGCGCCGGGCATTGGCGGATCTTTACCCACCTGATGCTGCCGCTGACCAAGCCACTGTGGATGACGATGATCATCCTGGCTTTCCAGGCGTCCTGGAACGACTTCCTGAACCCTCTCGTGTACTTGAACAGCCCGTCCAAATACACATTGTCGCTCGGCATGGCCAGCTTCATGGGCGGCCTGAACTCCGGGGCGAGCCCGGAATACAACTACTACATGGCTTCCAACCTGTTGTTCATGATTCCACCGTTGCTGCTTTTCTTCTTCGCCCAGCGCTATTTCATGATGGGCCTGGGAGCACTCGGCATGACCGGCAAGTGACCACGAAAGGCTGACGATCATGAATTCCACGATCATGAATTCCACAAGGACCAAACTGATCGCGGGGATTGCGATCAGCGCCGGTATTCTCGCCGGGTGCGGCGGTCAGGGCGCCGGTACCCAGAAACAGAACGCCGACACGATCCGCCTGGTCTCCTGGGGCACCAACCAGCAGATCAAGCTGTTCCGCGACTCGCTCGCCACGTTCACCAAGAAATCCGGCGTCAAGGTGCAGGTCATTCAGGTACCGAGCGCCAACTATGCGCAGAAGATCAACGCCGAGATCCTCTCCAAGAGTTTGCCGGATATCTTCTGGTGCCAGAACGCCACCGCTCAGGATCTGGGCCGGCAGGGAAAGCTGTACGACTGGAGTAAATACGCCAGTGGTCAGGCCAAGGGGGCGAAGTCCGCCGGATTGGACATGAGCAAGTTCTCGCCCGGCGCGCTCGATACGTACAAGACACCGGATGGCGGGCTGTACGCGATACCCAACGAGGCAAACACGTACGGAGTCTTTTACAACATCGACGCCTTCAAGAAGGCCGGCGTCGCGCTGCCGAGCGCGAACTGGACCTGGGACCAGATGTTCAACGACGCCAAGGCGTTGACCACCAAGCACAACGGCAAGACCGAGCCTGGCATGCAGCAGGTCTGGCCACTGCTCAACAGCCCGACCGGAATGGCGTTCTATTCGGTCAGCAACGGCGGCGCCCCGCTGGCCAAGGAAAAGAGCCTGGTTGGTGTCACCACGCTGCAGGCCGACCCGAAATTGGTCCAGGGTGCACAGAAGTTGGCCAGCGCAATCAAGTCCGGCTACGTCACGGGCCCTGATTTTGCCGGCACCAACACCGAGGGCCAGTTCATCAACGGACAGGTGCCGATGGTCTTCGGTGGACAGTGGATTTCCTCGGACTTCTTCGCCGCCAAGACGAAAATGTCGTGGGGGTATGCGCCGCTGCCGCGCGGCAGCGTCGGTCAGGTGGCCCCGGCCGAGGCGAACGGTTTCTGCTCGCCCAAGGACCTGAAGAACCCGGGCGATACGTGGAAGGTGATCGCGTGGATGGACGCCCACGCCTTCAACGATGCCTACAGCCAGGATCCGATCGCTCCGATCGCCTATCTGCCCGGATCGCAGGGCTATTTCCAGGCGCTGACGAAAAATGGCGCCGCCGGAAAGTCGGTGGCCGACACGGTGAAGCAGGAATTGGCCAACCCGAACAAGCTCGGCACCAGCTTCCTGGACCCGTGGAGCGGCAAGTCCGGGAACATCACCACCGCGACCTGGAATCCGGCGATCCAGCATGACAAGAACGTCAGCGGCGCCATTCACACCTGGGTTTCCAAAAACCAGGCGCTCATCAATGGCCACTGATCCCAGTCCCCTACAGCAGGAGGAGAGATGGCCCACCGTACCTACCGTACGAGGCGCAGAGCCGCGCTGCTGACAGTCGCGTTAGCCACCGGATTGGTCACCGCATTCGCCACGGGCGCGAACGCGGCCACACCGGGGGCTCTCACCGTCACCGGCGCGACCGAGTTGGCCCCACTGGTGCAGAACAGCCACGTCAACGTCACGAACACCGCTCGCGACAACGGACAGAGCACCGGTTACGGCAACAGTTCGGTGTGGATATTCGACGACACCACACTGCGTAACCCGGACGGTTTCATCTCCAACAGCGGAGCGATCACCCACGATCTGGACGCATCCGACGGAATCACCGTCACCTCAGACAATCCGTTCACCATCCATCCGGACGGGACACCGTCCGAAATCATTCCCCGGACCAGCGCCGAAACCGCTTTTGAGGCAGCCCATTCGCGGGATAATGGCTGCACGAGTGCGACCGATCCGTTGTGTGGCTCGGTGTTTGCCGACTGGCCCGGACCGGTGATAGCCGATCCAGCCCGGCACCGGGTTCTGGTGACGTACGGAAAGCTGTGCCGCGGCAGCGACCCCGGGACGGCCTGCGCCTCCGATTTCGTCGGTCAGGCGCTGGGCATGGGAATCCTGTCGTTGGACATGCGGAATCACACCGAGACCCGGCTCACCGAAACCGGTATGGCCCAGCCAATCAACAGCGTCGAAGGCCCGGACAAGACGATGCTCTTCACCCCGGCCCAGGCCTTCGGCGGTGGCGCGGCGGTCGTTGTGGACGGCATGTTCTACGGCTACGGCGACTGCCAGGACACCGTATGCGCGGTCGGGCGGGTGCCGTTGGCGCACATCATGGATCGCAGCCAATGGCGTTACTACACCGGCGATGTCAATGGCGTTCCACAGTGGAGCACCGATGACAGCAAGGCGACCCTGGTGATGCAGACCGGCGCCGCTGGTGGCAGCGTCAACTGGAATCCCGGTATGCACGCCTATCTCGACATTTACATGGACCGTATTTCCAGTGAGGCCGTCTATCGCACCGCGCCCACGCCGTGGGGTCCATGGTCGGACCAGCAGGACATGTTCAAAGGCGCACCGACCGACACGCTGTGGGATTACGCCTGCTTCGCGCACCCGGAATACCAGCAGAACAACGGTATGACGCAATACGTCACCTATTACCACACCGGTGACGGGCAACAGCACCTGGTCAAGGTGACCTTTGCTGGCAAGCCGAACTACCAGCACGTTCTGGTGCCGCAGAGCTAATCGAAAAGGGGGCGGTGCGCACCATGGCGCACCGCCCCGTTTCAGCTTTTCCAGCCGCGCTCGATCGCCTCGATGATGCGCGGTCGCAACTCCGCCGCCCCGATGATCGCGTCGACCGACCCGACCTGCACCGCTCGTTGAATGCTGTGCACCGAGTCGAATTCGGCCGCCACCGCACCGAGCTTCTCGGCCCGTACCGAGGCCCGCAGCCCCTCCTGCTCGGTCAACAACGCCGCCCGTTCATCGCCGACCGCCTCGGCCAACCGAGCCGCGAAATCCACGATCCGCGGATCCCGGGCGGTACGGGCGTTCACCTCGCCGGAGAACACCACCGCCGCGGCCGGGGCACCACCGATCACCGAGGCGAATGCCCCCTCGACCGCCAATACGGTCATCCCCGGATTCAGCGTCTTGGAGAACACCACAAACGCGCCGCCGTGATAACGCGAAATCACGCAGAACACGATCGGGCCCCGGAAGTTCACGATCGCCCGGCCGATCTGCGCGCCGTATTCCAACTGCAGCTTGCGCATTGACTCCGGCGACCCGTCGAATCCGGACAGGTTCGCCAGCACCACCAGCGGCCGGTTCCCGCTGGCCGCGTTGATCGCCCGCGCGACCTTTTTCGAGGACTGCGGGAACAGCGTTCCCGACGTATAGGTGTCCGGGCCGTCGGTGGGCGGGAAACCGCGTCGCGGAATCGGCTTCGACTCGATCCCGATCAAACAGACCGGCCACCCGCCCAGGTGAACGTCCTGCACCACAGCGGTTTCCGCGTCGGCCATGCCGGCCCAACGTTCCAACGTCGGATGGTCCTGATCGGACACCGCCTGCATGAGCGTACGGATATCGAACGCCTTTTTACGGTCCGGATTCTTCTCCCGCGAGAAGATCTCGCCGACCGTACGGAAATCCGTTCCCTCGACCGGGTGCGGGAAATCGCTGATGTCGCGGTCGACCGGGTCGCTGGTCTGGGCCCGCCGCGGTCCGGATTCCCCGGGCACCACGTAGGTGTGGTCGTAATGCGCCATCAATACATCGCGGGCGCCACCGAGATTCGGCGCCCAGTACTGCGCCTGACCGCTCGGCCCCATCACCCGGTCGTACCCACCAATACCGAAATTGTCCTCGGCCGAGACGCCGCCGGAAAAATCCAACGCCTGCTTGCCGGTCAGCACCATCGCCGAATCCGGCGTCATCACCAGAATGCCCCTGGTGTGCATGAGCATGGTCGATTCAGCATTCCAGTACGGCTGGGCGCCGACGTTGATTCCGGCTACCACGACGTTGATTTCCCCGCCGGCCTGGGTGAATTCCACGATCCGCTTGAGCGCGGCCGCGACCCAGTCCATGTTTTCCGTACCGGAATCCATTGCGATCAACGCCCCGGCCGACAACGCGAACCATTCCACCGGAAGGCCCATGCGTTCGGCCAGATCCAGCGCCGCGATCACCCGCGCACATTCCGGTTCGGACAGTGCGCCCAGCGATTTGGTCGGATCGCCCGCGAGCAGCACCCGGGTAATGCCCTCGGGATACCGCGACGTCGGGGTGCTGATTATTCCGGTGACGATCCCGGCCTGGTTCAGCCCGCGCGGCCGATCGACGGGCGCCAACGCGCCGGAGTCGTCGAGGTCGTATTCGGTGAACGATCCCTCCGGCCCGGTGAGCATCGTGGTCAGCTCGTACGGATAAACGGTGCCGCGCCGCCGGGCCCGCAGCACCTTCTGGCCATAATCGTCCAACGGCTCGATCAGGTCGGTCGAGGGCCGGGTCAGCTCGATCCGTACGCCGACCCCGGCGTCGTACGAAATCCGGATCGCGATATCACGCAATTCGCCGGTTTCCTCGTCCCGGCGCCGGCCCAGGAATTCCACCTCGTCCAGACCCGCGTCCGCAGTGGACGGTGCGATCCGCTGCGCGATCGCGTTCAGCTCAGCCATCGTGAGCTCGATCGATGGCCATACGTAAATGAAAATCCGGTTGGTGTCCAGCCGGCGTTGGGCCGGCCGTCCCGCCTGCACCTTCCGGATCGCATCCAGACAACCGTCCAGTGCGCCTTCGACCGCCGGCAGCGCGATCAGCCGGCCATCGCTGTCCCGCAGCGCGGCCAGGTCCCGCACCTGGGCAATCGCGACCAGCCGTTCGTCGGCGGCGTTGTTCGGGGCCACGCACCGGAACAGGTAGACCTCTTCGTCGGCCGAGGGCAGCCGGGTCCGGTTGAAGTTCCGCAGCCGCTGCAACTCCAGCCGACGCGCGATCATCGGGTGCAGGCCACGGATCAGCCCGTCCTCGGCCACCCCGTCCGGGCCGAAGGTGAACGTAAAGTGGTGGTGCATGGCCGAGCCGCGCCGGCCGGTCACGGTGGTGGTTACCCGCTTGGTCCCCGCCGGTACGCCGGCCTGGGCCAGCACCGCCTTGAGCGCGGCGGCCATCGCGTCCATGTCGTCGGGCTGCTCCGGCCAGGTCAGATATACGTCGGCCACCAGGTCGCGGTCGGGGGCGGACCCGCCGATCAGTCGCAGCGTCTCGGCCAACCCGCTGAATTCGGTCGCGGTCGCGACCAGTTGGAACGGCTCGCCTTCCAGCTCGTACCCGGCGGTGAAGAACGATTGGCCGGCCTCGGTGTAGCAACGCGGGTCAGAGGTCGTCCGGCTGCCGTAATACCGCCGGCTCAGCACCTCCAGGATCGGGCCGAGATCAGCGCCACGGCGGCGGTTGTGCTGACCGACCAGGCGTACCAACGGCTCCGGGCTGGCGACCATCGCCGCGATCCGGTCGGCCCGGTCCGGCGCGTCCGGGTGCTCGGCCAGGTAGCGCAGGTGGCCGCGGACCCGGGCGTACACCTCGGCCCGGTTGCGCCGCAGCAACGGCTGGGCGAACCACCGGAACACCACGCTGCGGGCCAGGTCGCTGACCACCGGGAACCGCCGCTGCGTCGCTTGGATCAGGTGCTCCAGCGCGTGCCCGACCGTCTCCTGAACGGCGTTGCCCGGCGGCGGCTCACCCAACCAGCACTGCAGCACGCTCGTAGCCACGACAACATCGGAGGCCGACCGCTGCTGGGCCAGGAAGATCCGGAACACGGCCTCTTCCAGCGCCGGCGTGCGTTCCAGATCGCCGACGCCGTAATGCCCGAGCAGCTTGGCCAGCCGGGCCTGGAACGTTCCGGAGAGCCCGGCCCGTTCGGCGTCCAGGCTCTGCAGGTACGTGTGGAAGAACTCGCGCGGGCTGTGCACCCGGCTATCGGTGGCCTCTTCGCCGCCGGGGTGATTGCGGCTCAGCTCGCACAGGTCGGCGAAAACCTGCAGCAGCTCGGCCTCTTCCACCACTGGGCGGCGGTTCAGCTCGGCCCGGGCGCGCAGGTACGGGGCCAGCGGGCTCTCCTCGTCGCCCGGGTCCACATCGAAGCCGAGCAACAGGCTGCGCAGATCCTCCAGGCCGTGGGCGGCGCGGTCCTGCGCCGACCCGTCGGCCGGTGCCGGCGGCAGCTCCAGCTCGACGGCGTCCTGCTGCGGACCGGCCTGCTCGACGGCGTCGCCCAACGGCTCCAACCGCAGTAGCGGCGTACCCGTCTCGACCTGGCTGCCGACCGCGACCGGCAGCTCCTTCACCCGGGCCCGGAACGGCGCGTGCAGCACCGTCTCCATCTTCATGCTCTCCAGGACCAGAACCGGTGCGCCGGCCTCGACCTCGGTACCGACCGCGACCGGGGTCGCGATCACCAGCGCCGGGGCCGGAGCGCGGACCGTACCGGCCTCATCCCGGGAGATCCGGTGCGTAACCCCGTCGACCTCGACCAGATGGATCGGACCGTGCGTGCCGGTCGTGAGCCGGTACCGCTGCCCGCCGCACAGCAGCTGCGCCGTGTGCGGCCCGAACCGTTCAACGTCGACGTCGAAACGCCGCACCTGCTGACCGGTCGTGATACCGACCCGGAATCGGGCCGGCCCGATCCGGGCGGCGGTGAGCCGGTACGCGACCCCGCGCAGCCGCAGCTCGATCGCCCGCCCGACCTCGTGCCGTACCTGCGGGCGGCGGCCGTACGCGGTGACCAGCAGGCGTTGCCGCTCGACCTCCTCCTCGTCCTGGTAGGCCTCGATAGCGGCCGCGGCCAGCGCGATCCCGGAGTGCCGGGCCGACACGAGCCGGCCCTGCGCCCGGACCCGGTCGATCCAGCCGGTGTCGGCCGAGCCGGAGATCACCTCGGGCCGGTCGAGCAGGTCCAGCAGAAAGCTCTTGTTGGTCGTACCGCCTTCGACCAGCACGGTCGTACGCCGCAACGCGCGCCGCAGTCGGGCCAGCGCTTCGGTCCGGTCTCGGCCGTACGCGATGATCTTGGCGATCATCGAGTCGAAGTCGGCCGGGATGGTGTCGCCCTCACTCACGCCGGTGTCGACCCGGATGCCCGGCCCCGCCGGCAGATCCAGCAGCACGATTCGGCCCGGCGCGGGCGCGAAGTCCCGGTCGGCGTCCTCGGCGTTCAGCCGCGCCTCGACGGCGTGCCCGAATTCCGGCGGCACGCTGCCTTCCAGGCGTTGCCCGCTGGCGACCTTCAGCTGCGCCTTGACCAGGTCGAAGTCGGTGGTCGCCTCGGTGATCGGGTGTTCGACCTGCAGCCGGGTATTGACCTCGAGGAACGCGAACAGGTCCTCTTCGGGCTTGTAAAGGAACTCGACCGTGCACGCGCCCTGGTAATCCACCGCCACCGCGAGCCGCTCGGCCGACTCCTTGAGCCGGGCGGCCTGCTCGGCCCGCATGACAGGGGAGGACGACTCCTCCAGGACCTTCTGATTACGGCGCTGGATCGAGCAATCCCGTACCCCCAGCGCCCACGCCGTACCCTGCCCGTCGGCGATGACCTGGACCTCGACGTGCCGGGCGCCGGTGACGAGCCGTTCCAGGAACACCACGCCGCTGCCGAAGGAACGCTCGGCCTCCAGGCTGGTGCGTTCGAACGCGTCGGCCAGCTCGTCGGCGGACCGGATGACGCGGATGCCCCGGCCGCCGCCGCCCGCGCTGGCCTTGAGCATGAGCGGGTAGCCGATTTCCTCGGCGCTCCGCAGCGCCGCCGGCACGTCCTCGACCGCGCCCCGGCTCCACGGCGCGACCGGTACGCCGACTGCCTCGGCCATCAGCTTCGCGCCGATCTTGTCGCCGAGCCGGCGCATCGCTTCGGCGCTCGGGCCGATGAACGTTACGCCCAGCTTCTCGCACAGCTCAGCGAAGCTGGGGTCCTCGGCCACGAAGCCCCAGCCGACCCAGGCCGCGTCGGCTTTCGATTCGCGGAGCGCCCGTTCGAGGACGGCGTGATCGAGGTACGGCCGGTCCGCGGCCGGGCCCAGGTAGTAGCTGTCGTCGGCCTCTCGGACGAAGCTCGCGGCGCTGTCGACATCGGTGTAGAGCGCGACGGTTTCGATCGGTACGCCCTGCTCCGCGCTGAGCTCCTGTACCGCCGAGATGAGCCGGACCGCGGGCTCTCCTCGGTTGACGATGGCGACGCGACTGAACACCAGCTGAGCCCTCACTATGCCTGTGACCAACAAAGCGCCGACGACCAGATGTCATGGCCTGACCGAATCCAACATGCCGTACCCGAGCCGGCCTCGCCTCATCAGGCACGCCAAGGCATCCTGCCCAGATTTTGGAGGAAAGCAACAACTCGGTGCGTCAGGTGTGGCCGCAAACACCGATTTGTGGGGTTGCGCTCTGGCGGGATGGCTGGTCGCGCGGTCGTCGGCGCTGCTGCCGAGGCCCGTCGGTGCGGGTCGGGGACGTGCCCACAGCGGGCGACGATTCGCCTCTGAACCGGAGTCGCTCCATGCGGCCTGTGTCTGTGCTCCAACGGGTGGAGCACAGACACACGCGCCTGTGGGGTATGCCCGGTCTGGTGCAGATGCTCCGGGCCCGCCGGTGCTCGAGGAGTCCACTGTGGACAGTGGGGGCTGTGTCGGAAGCCGTCGGTGGTCGCGGCCGGTTACGCCACGGCGGCGCGGCGGGTCCGTTCGTAGTGCCGACGGGCCTTCATCCGGTTGCCGCAGACCGCCATCGAGCACCAACGGGCCTTGTTGGCCTTGCTGTGGTCGATCAGGAACAGCCGGCACTCGTCGTTGGCGCACGGCCGTACTCGAGCGGACGCTCGTAGGGAGTTCCAGGTGAGCACGGCCCGGGCCGCCGCGACCCGTCCGGCCGGCGCGTCCAGCGTCCACCCGAACTCCGCGTCCCCCAGCGCCGTCCGGTAGCTGACCCCGTCGACAAACCGGGCCAACGCCGCCGGCGACCGCGCCCCACGCACGACGTCCTGCAGAACGCCGCGTACCTCGAGCAGGGTCCGCCACTCGTCCAACGACGCCGGCTGATCGTGTTCGGTCAGCCAGGCGAGCCCGGCCTCGGGCGACTCGAGCACGTCCTCGGTCACGGGCGTGCTGTTCAGCAAATCCAGCAGCAGCTGCTCACTCATTCTAACCTCCAAAATACTATTGACAGGTTACACCGAAGGCTGCTTCTATGCTAACCAGCAAACGAATCCGATCAGGTTAGAGCGAATTCGGAGATGACGATGCAGCCGATCCCGCGTACCGATCTGGAAATGGCCGGCCCGGAAATGGCCGATCTGGAAATGTCCGACGTAATGCCCGGTATGTCATCCAGTGGCGCGATGACCAGTCCATTGCGGTCGTTCCTGCGGACCGAATCGGGCAGCGCCGGGGTGCTGGTCGCCGCCGTCGGGCTGGCCTTGCTGTGGGCGAACGTCGCGCCCGGTGCGTACGAGGCCTTGTGGAGCTGGGTATTCACGGTCCGGCTCGGTCCGTTGTCGGCCCAGCTGGATCTTCGTACGTGGGTGAACAGCGGGCTGATGACTCTGTTCTTCCTGGTCGTGGGTTTGGAGGCGCGGCGGGAATTCGACCTGGGTGATTTACGGGATCGGCGCCGGCTGATTCTGCCGGTAGCGGCCGGGTTGCTGGGCATGTTGGTGCCGGTCGCGATTTTCCTGGCGTTCAACGGATCGGGTCCAGCAGCGCACGGCTGGGGTGCGGCGATGTCGACCGACACCGCGCTGGCGCTGGGCGTATTCACTGTCGTCGGTCGCGCCGCGCCGGCGCGGATCCGAACCTTCGTGCTGACCGTTTTCGTGGTCGACGACCTGGTCGCGCTGCTCGTCATCGCGTTGGCTTACAGCGGGCACATCAACCCGGTGGCGCTCGGTGTCGCGATCGTCGCGTACGCGGGCGTTGTGGCCAGTCGCCGGCTGCCATACCGCGGCCGCCGGCCGGTCTTCGCGGTGCTCGGCGTGACGGTGTGGGCGGCGATGATGGGCAGCGGGATCGACCCGGTCGTGGCCGGCCTGGCCGTTGGGCTGGCGACCTCGGCCTACGTTCCCAAGCGCGACGCGTTGGAAGAGGCGACCACGTTGGTACGGCTCTTCCGCGAGCAGCCGACCGCCGAACTGGCCAGCTCCGCGGCCCGCGGCCTGTCCGCCTCGCTGTCGGCGAATGAGCGGCTCCAGCACGCCCTGCATCGCGCCACCCGATACCTCGTCGTGCCGGTGTTCGCGCTGGCCAACGCCGGTGTCGGCATCAATGCGCACCTGCTGAGCCGGGCCCTGACCGCACCGGTCACGCTCGGCATCTTCTTCGCTTACGTAGTAGGCAAACCAGTCGCGGTAGTCGGTACGTCGTGGGTCCTCGCGCGCGTCAGTCGGGGCAGTGTGAAGCCGCCGGTCGGCTGGGCCGCGGTGCTGGGCAGCGGCACGATCGCCGGGATTGGGTTCACCGTGTCGCTGCTGATCGCCAGCCTCGCCTTCACCGGTACGGAGTTGAACGAGGCGAAGCTCGGTGTGCTGGCCGCGGCGGTGGGCGCGTCGCTGCTGAGCCTGGCCGTGTACCGGGTGACCGCTTTGCTGCCGCCCGGGGTCCGTACCCGCGCGTTGCTGGGTGACGCGAATTCGCTGACCGACTTGGTCGCGCCGGTCGATCCCGGCCGCGACCACGTGCGCGGTCCGGCCGACGCCCCGGTCACGATCGTCGAGTACGGCGACTTCGAATGCCCGTGGACCGGAATGGTCGCGCCGACCTCCCGCGAATTGCTCGCCGCGAATTCCGACGTCCGGTACGTGTGGCGGCACCTGCCGCTGGAGGACATTCACCCGCACGCGCAGCTGGCGTCCGAAGCTGCCGAGGCTGCCGGTGTTCAGGGTGCGTTCTGGCCGATGCACGAGGCGTTGCTGAGCAACCAGGACGACCTGCACATCGACGATCTGGTCGGTTACGCCGAGCAGTTGGGCCTGGACACCAACCGATTCCGCGAGGACCTGGTGCTGCGTCGCTACGCCGCTCATGTCGCCCAGGACATCGAGTCGGCCGATTTGAGTGGGGTGGCCGGCACGCCGACCTATTTCATCAACGGCCGGCGGCACGATGGCCCGCAGGACCTGGCCACGCTGGGCCGCGTGATCGCCGACGCCCGCGCGCTGGCCGCCGGGCCGAACCTGCTGTCTTTCCCGCGCTCCAACGAAACCCTTCGTGCCACCTGATCAGGTCCTTTCTGGAAGGAAAAGAAATGCATAAAGGCACCCCGGTTTACGGAGTCACTCCGGCAATCGGCCCGGTCCCGGCGATCTACGTTTCCTTACCCCACGCCTCGCCCGGCTTCCGGGTGGCGCGTCGATTACGCGAACGGTATTTGAATTGTCGAGCGAACCCTTTACCCCGCTGCGAAGTCTCCATTAGGGCGGACGCAGAAAGCGAACGCAACGAGACATCTGTTGGGGGACGTATGTCGACCTGGGCCAAGCGGCTCAAACTCGGCGCGGCAACGGCCGGAAGTATTCTCGGTGCCGGCGCATTGGCGATTGCTGGCGCGGGCACGGCCGGTGCGGCAACGCCGCCGACGCTGGGATTTCACCCGGCCACAACCGCGCTGACGCTGCCGGCCGGCTGCACCGACCAGGATCTGGTTATCAAGATGCAGCCGACCGCGAGCGGTCAGTACCAGGGCTTTTTCAGCACCACCTGCGGCTCGACCGCCAAGATCTTTTACGTGCAACGGAATCCGCAGGGCGTCTGGGCGTTGCGGACCACCCCGTACACGGCGTTCGACGGCATCGGCGCAGTGGCCGCGGACAGCACCGGCACGTACGTCGTTTTCCTCAATTCCAAGGACCAGTTGCTACTCGGAAAACGCCAGTCGAACGGCGCGTTTATTACCCAACGCGCGCTGGGCGCCAGATTCGATCAGCCGCTCGGCCCATCAATCATCGCGCAGAATGGCGATTACTGGGTCGTCTGGAATGACGAATTCCCGCGTTCGAACGGTTCGGTCCGCGGCGGTCTGTGGGAAACGAAGACGATCGGTCAGCACGTCACCGAAGGCCCGGTCGGAAAGACGTACCATGACGACGGATATTTGATCCGTCGTTCGAACGGCTCTTATCAGTTGCTGACATACGACGAATTGACCCCGGGCGAACCACATGGGATTCCCGGCTATGGGCGTATCTCGGTCTCGGATCGAGCCGGGACGGGCTGGACCGGCGCCCGGACCGTGTTGGGCGACAACGTACTCAGCGGCGGTTTACTGGAATACGCGGATTTCGGTGGTCGACTCTATGCAGCGGCTCCGGTCGTGTGTCCGGACGGCACCGCGAACGCCGGTGCGCGGCGAGCCGGGGTGGCAAGCCAGCAGGGCAGCGGTTTTGCCCGCACCGAACTTGATCCGGCCAGCGGCGAAAGCTGCGATGGCGCACCGGCCACCAGCGCGATCGGAGACGCGTACTTGTTGAAGCTGGGATCGTCAATCTGGGTTAGCGACAACACGCTGGCTTGGAAATCCAATTCCAGTGGCGTTTTCAGCTCGGCCCCGACCGAGCAGCTGGCCGCACCTCCGTCCGGCACGGTCCCGAAGGACCTGCTGTACCGGTCCGGACACATCGTCCGCGTCTTCAGCAAGAACGGCCCCTCGGGCGCCACGCTGCTGGAACAGATCTCCGACTGATCGACCTGCCCCCCAGCCCGCCGGCGCGCCAGAAAATGCGCGTCGGCGGGCTCATTTATGGTTTGCCGCCCACGTCGGGGTCCACAGTGTTCTGTCCCGGGTTCCAGAACGTCTGCCTGCCAGATGATTGCGCAGGGCCGTCAGCGCGGGATGCCGATTGTCGGCCCGCCAGATAAGAGAATGCGGATAGGCCGGAGTCGGGTTGCGCAACGGTATGCGGCGTAGGTTGTGCTGGGTCGGCCAACCCAGGCGGGTCTGTTCGCCGACCAGAGTGGCCAGGCCCGCGGAATCGGCGATCATGTCCAGTAGGTGTTCGGATCCGAAATTCGGCCCGGTGGTGTCGATCGCAATTCCAAATGCGCCCGCGAGCGCGTCGTAATACTCGCCCCATTCGGTTCCGGCCACCACGCCGGGCATCCAGATCCGGTGCCCGACCAATTCTTTCGGCGCGACGGCTGCGATGGTGGCGAATTCGTGCGCCGGACCGGTCAGCAATTGCAGCGGTTCGTTGAAAACCCGTACCGCTCGTAAACCCTCCGGCAGCCGGCGCTCCGGAACCGTGAGTGCCCGGATCGTCGCGTCGATCGTGCCGGCGTGTACGGCGGGAATGGCGTCGGCGGCCGTACGCAGGGTGAGCACGTCGAGGCCAATATCCGGATGCGTGCGGTGGAATTCGCGCAGCAGACCCGAGGGCGCGATACGGTGCCCGATCACATCGACACGTAAGGCCCGCCGCCCGGGCCGGACTGAAGCGGCGGCCCGTTCCTCGGCCTGCAGCAGGTTCCGGGCATGCGGTAGGAATGCCTGCCCGTCGATGGTCAGCGCGATGCCGCGGGCGGAGCGGGTGAACAACCGGACGCCGAGTTCTTTTTCCAGGGCCGCGACGCGTTTGGAGACGGCCTGTTGGGTGACCGACAAATCCAGCGCGGCCTCCTGGAACTGGCCGCGGTCCGCGGCAGCGACGAATGTCCGTACCGCTGCCAGATCCATACACCGACCCTAAAGGAGATGCCGGCTGGCGCGGCTTTACAACCGCGTGTTGTGGCTCGCCGCGAATTCGGTTGTTTGCCGTCCCTGGCGCCGACGTCGTTTGATTCTGCGCGACGGTCGGACGGGGTGGGGCATGCTGGGGCGGCAGTTCAAGTGGTTGTGGGCGGCGTACGCGGTCAGCACGTTGGGTACCTGGCTGGCGTTCGATGCCTTTTCGTTGGTCGCGATTCTCGCGTTGCACGTCGGCTCGAGCGAGGTCTCGGTGCTTTCGGCTGCAGGACTGGCGGTCGGCGCGGCCGTTGCGTTGCCGCTCGGTCCGTGGCTGGAATTCCGGCGGAAGCGGCCGGTGATGGTGGCGATGGACCTGGCCCGGTTCGTGGCGCTGTTGACGGTGCCGGCCGCGTGGGCGCTGGGTTGGCTCAGCTTCGGCCAGCTCGTGGTCGTGTCGGTCATCGTGGCCGCGGCCGACATCACGTTCAAGGCGGCCAGTGGCGCCTGCCTGAAATCGCTGCTGTCGGGGGAGGACCTGCTGGTCGCGAACGGCCGGTTCGAGTCCACGACCTGGACGGCCACCGTGCTCGGCCCGCCGCTGGGTGGTCTCGCGGTCGGGCTGTTCGGCCCGGTGAGCACCGTGGTGGCCGACGCGGTCAGCTATTTGCTGTCGGCGTTGGGAATCCGGGCCATCGGTGGGACCGAATCGCGTCCGGTCCGGGTTGACGCGACCCGGCTGCGGGCCCGCGATGTGGCGGCCGGCTGGCGGTACATCCTCGAGCATCCGACGTTGCGCCCATTGTTTTTCAATACGGTTCTGGTCAACGGCCTGATCATGGCGAGCTCGCCGCTGTTGGCGCTGCTGATGCTCGGCCGGCTCGGGTTTGCCCCGTGGCAGTACGGGCTCGCGTTCGCGGTGCCGTGCCTGGGTGGGCTCCTCGGGTCACGGTTGGCCGGCCGGCTGGTGGCCCGATTCGGCCGGCATCGGGTCATGGTCACCGCTGGAGTATTGCGTGCGTGCTGGCCGGTCGGCCTGGCGTTCATTCGCCCGGGTGTCGCCGGGTTGCTGCTGGTCATGACGGTTGAGTTCGGGCTGATCGGTTGTGCCGGGGTATTCAATCCGGTCCTGGCGACCTACCGGCTCGACGAATTGCCGGCCGACCTCGTGGTCCGTGCCCTCTCGGCCTGGTCGATCACGAGCAAGGCATCGACCGCGGGTCTCACTGGGTTGTGGGGATTATTGGCCGCACTGACCAGCCCGCGGGTGGCGATAGCGGTCGCCGGCATCGCCCTGCTCGCAACGCCTTTGTTGTTGCCGCGGCGGGAGCGCCTCCGGGAGCCGGAACCCGCCGAAAGCCGTATGTGATTCAGGCCGGCAGGTCGAGATCGACCTTGAGCCAGCGGGCCAGGTCCTTGATCTCGTGATCCACCGCGACGTTCATCGCTGTGGTGAACGGAATATCCCGATGAATGGCGTCGACCCGCAGCACCCGCGCCTTGCGGTCGGTGGTGGCGTCGACCTTGCCCACCAGCCGATCGCCGTGCAGGATCGGCAATGCGAAATAGCCCCAGCGCCGTTTCGCCGCTGGTTTGTACATTTCCAGCTGGTAATCGAATTCAAACAACTCGTCCATGCGTTTGCGATCGAAGATCAACCGGTCCAACGGCGAAAGCAACGCCGTACGGCCGGAGAACCGCTGATCCAAAAGCGATGGATCTACCCGCCAGACCCCTCGTACGCCTGTAATCTCGGCCGGCTCGCCGACCTCCTGCACGTCGATCGGCTCGACCTGGCATTCCGGTCCCTGAGCGCGCACGATGCCCAGCGCCCGCAGGCGCCGCTCGTTCCGTATCCGCTCGGCTTCCTCGGCCGGCACCACGGGTACGTCGGGGTAGACCCGTTCGGCCAGATCCCAGAGCCGGTCGCGGCCGCGGCGTCCGGCCGTCGCGACCTCACCGCGCTGCTCCATGCACTCCAAGAGCAGGGTGACGTTGCGGTTGTTGTTCCAACCGGTCGACTGCCACGGCACCGCGCAATTGTCGGGCAGCTCGCGCGCGGTCAACGGGCCCGAAACAGTGAGCCGCTCCAGAATGTCGCGCCGGCACACGTCGTTGGCCGTCACGAAATTGGCGCTGTGTTGCTTCCAGCCGGACAACTCGCCGCGCCCGGGCCAGTCGGCCATATCGGCCAGGTACAGCGACAGATCCTCGGCGGGCCGGATCATGCCGCGCAGCTCAATCAACGTCCCGACCGCGAGGGCCGTCTGCAGTTCGTCCGGCGAATACGCCGAACCCAACCTGCTCCACAGCACCAGGTCAGCGTTGGGTGCGACGGCCGCGGTCCCATCGTTCTGCAGCATCGTCAGCCGGCGTACGGCATCGTGCAGGTCGGCCGGCCGGTCCCGCCCCAGCAGCTGCGCGCGCAGGGCCAGGCGGCGCGCGTCGCGGCGGGACAGTTGGTGAACGGTCACGGGCTTGAGGCTAGACGACGGCTCTGACAACCACATTTTGTCGTCACCTGATGCTGGGATTACGGAATGACGAATTCCTCGGTTTTCGCGGCTTCGCCCGACTGTGTCCAGCTGTCGGACACGACCGTGATGCAGCGCTCCACTGTGGACGATTTGCCGGCCATCCAGAAGCTGTGGCCGGCATTCGAAGAACTTGTCGGGTTACGTGGCCGCAAGATGTACGCGTATGTCGATGAGCGGGCCGGCACGTACACCGCCTGCACGCCGGTGCGCGATGACGACCCGGCTGACCGGTTCGGGCTGGGCGTGGGCACGTTGCCCGGCGCCGACCTCAGCCCAGCCGGCGGGCCGCCGCGGTCAGCACCGCCACGACCCGATCGGCCATGCCGGCATGGTCAACCGAGCCGACCGCGTGTTCGGCGATCTCATGCCAATTGTGATTGAAGGCCAGTAGCGCGCGAATATCCTGCGCGGAATTGACGTGCTGACCGCTTTCGGACTCGTACCATCGTAGAAATTGCTCGGCCGCCGCCGGGGAGAAAAGTACTGCCAGCGCGAGCCGGCAATGGCCGACATCGGTCGCCCGGCTGCCGCTGCCGGTGTACGTCCAATCCACGACACCCGATATTTCGTTCCCGGCCCACAAAATGTTCAACGGATGATAATCGCCGTGAATCAGGACGGCGGGTTCATCGTTGACCGCGTTATCGGCCGCTTCTTCGAGAATGCGGGTCAGCGCGGCATCACCGATCCAACCGCGATCGGCCGAAGGCTCATAACCGTGCGGATCGCTGGGCGCCAGGTGCGGAGTGGGAACGTTGTGAATGCGGGCCATCATGCAGGCAAGTTGTCGTACGAATTCCGCGGAATTCCGCGGATAAACGCACCACGCGCCGGGTAGCGCGGTCATCAGCAGGCTCGGCGTGCCGGCCGATTCGCCGTCGGGATCGGCCGCCACGAGCCGCGGTGTCGGCAGTTCCTGATCGGCCAGGGCGAGCAACGCGGCCGATTCCCGCCGGACCAGGCCCGGCCCCCATTCGTCGGTCGTCCGCCATCGGCGCAGCACCAGGTCGCGGTGTCCACTGTGGAACGCGAGGCGGTCCATCTGGGCGGTCAGTCCACCGTGGAGTCGCTCATGCCGCAGTACGCGGGCGCCCGTGGCCGCCTCGACCCAGCGAATGACCTGGGCCGTTGGGGGCCGGTAATCGTCCGACATCTCCCGTGAGTCTGCCCAGCCGCCGGGCGAGCGGCAACGCATTTAGCTCAGGCGAAAGCCGGGGTCAATCGCCCTCACTGTCCGCTGTGGACGGCAGTCCCCGTAGGACCTCGCGTTCGACCAGAATAGGGACAAAGCTGCGGACCGGCGCGTTTTCGAACTTCGCCCAAGCCTCCCGGGCCAGCTTCTCCAGATCGTCCGCGGGGATGTCGCGCGTACGGGGCGAGGCGCGTAGCAAATCCATGACGTCCGTGAACTCGACCTGGCTGGTGCGGCGATCTGCCAGCTGTTCGAACGAACGCTCTGAGTTCTGCTCTTCCGGGTTCGCCGTCATCACGTGTCCTCCCCGCGTTGCCCCCTGATGATGCGAGCGTGACATGTCCCGGCGGTGAACGGTAACTACGGGTAGGGCAGCGTCACTGAATCGGTGTGACCGGCAGACGCGACCCGTAGCCAATACGAGGCTGGGTCACCATTTCGCCCGACAGGCACCGCGCCCAGTGGGAGACTGATCGCGCATTGTGATCGAGCGTGACGAAGCCAACGGAGGTTTTCGAGCCGGTGGGCTACCTGGCGGTTGTCTGGGTGATAGATGCCGTTAAGGCTGATGCCATGCCCGAGAATCGAACCGCAGGTGCCCCACTGCCCGATCCGGGACTGCGCCAGGTGGATGAGGTGGTGCAGCGACTGGCGCAACGCTATGCCGGATCGCTGGCATTACATCGCGATGTCATCGAGGCTGCGGTGCGTAGCGCCTGGGCCCGATACGAGGGCGCCCGGGTCACCACCTTTCGTGCGATCCTGGCCGAACGTGATGCGACCGCGGCGCTGGAACGATGGTTCGGGCCACCCACCAGACCGGCGCAGCTTCCCGCTTCGGTTCCCGCGCATCGACCGGCGGCGGATCGGCGATCCGATGTCCTGGGCCCGGCGGGAGTCAGCGTCGTCGGCTAATTGGTTCCGGTAATCCGGAACGTCGGATGGTCGCTCGTATTCGGCAGCGCCGCGAACGTCTTGGCCACGGTGGGTAGCTTTCCGAATTGGCGCAGGTATTCATCGAGCAGCGGTTGTACGTCCCCGGTCGGCACCTCTTCGGTGGTCACTTCTTCCGTGCGCCCTTTGCGGGTCAACGTGGCCTTTCCGGCCGCCCGCAGATTCCGCGACCAATCGGTGTTCCCGTAGGCGGATACCAGGTATTCCTCGCCGTCGTAGCTCAACACTGCTACCGATACCGTGCTGCGCTGGCCGGTCCGCCGGCCGGGCACGGATAGCACGCTGACCACGCTGGGCCGGAACAGCCGGGCCATGCGGGCGCCGATTACGCGCGCCGCCCAGGGTGGCTTGACGTATCCAGCTGTGGACATGGCCCCGCTCCTTCGGTCAGCATTCCTTCTGGCACGAACGAATGTTAGATGTCTAACGGTTGCTGTCAACCGGAATTCGTCCGCTGCTGACCAATACCGCGGTGGCCGTACGGTCCTTGATGACGGGAGTTGAGTGAAGTGGCCGGCCGACAAGTACCGGGGGAACCATCGACTTGCCGGCCGGCACCGCCACACGTTACTACATAACCTGTAGTAAGAAAACGTGTAGTCAGGCACTCATCCGGCCACCGCGACTTTTGGCTGGCATCGGGGTCGTCGCTCCATAGACCGCGGTGAAACCTTCCCGCCAGCTCGGGTAGCGCAACGTCCAGCCGAATTCCCGCTTCGCCTTGGCATTGGAGGCGCCGCGGGCCTGGGTCCCCATGATCACTCCGCCTTCGCCGGCGATCAGCCGCGCCAACCAGACCGGGGCGTGCCGGGGTGGCTTCGCGCCGAGTGCCTTCGCCATTGCCGGTAGCCATTCGCGCATCGGGGCCGGTTCGTCGTCGACGATGTTGAAGATCCCGGACCCGGAGTATTCGAGCGCGAGTACGGTCGCGGCCGCGGCGTCCTCGAGGTGGATGAACGAGGTCATGCCGGCGCCGTTGCCGACGACCGGGAACTGCCGCTTGCGGATCGGCCCGTCCATTCCGTCGTTGGTACCGCCGTAGAAACCGCCGTAGCGAAGGGCGATCCCACCGGCGTCGGTGACCGCCTGGTCGAGATGGCGCATCGCCGCGTTGCTTTCCCGGGCGCCGGCCGGCGGGGTTGGGTCGAGCCGGTCCTGTTCGGTCTTGATCATGCTGCCTTCGCGGGCGTACCGGAGGCTGGCGAAGCTCTGCGCTACGAACTTGGTGACGCCCGCCTCGCGGGCGGCGGCCAACAAGACGTCGGTGCCTTCGGTACGGAGTCGGTTGGTCGTGGCGAAGGCGCGGTCGAGATTCCGGGAGAACTTGACGTTCGCCAGCGCGGTCGCCTGATGCACGATCGCGTCCGGCTCGGCCGCGCGCACGGCGTCACGGACGGCCTGGGCATCGAGCAGGTTGAGCGCCACCGCGCGAGCGCCAAGCCCCCGTACCTTGGCCTCGCTGGCGGGCGAGACGTACGTGCCAACAACCTCGTGCCCTTGCGTGAGCAACTGCGGAACGAGCCGGGAGCCGATGGCCCCGCTCGCCCCGACGACCAAAACTCGCATGGTGGGCTCCTCCCGGCCTTGCGGCGGACTATTCGTGTCATCGATATGACCGTCCGCCCGCGGCAGATGTGACCGATCGGCTTGCCTTCCCGCACCCCGCTCGAAATTCAGTCATGCTGGACGAATGCTGGCCATACGGGACGCCGAACGTGCGCTGCACCAGCGAATTGCGCTGGCGTGCGCCGCGGCCACGGCGGCCGGAGTGGGCGGCGAGTTTCGGGTCTGGGAGCAGGACGGGCTGTTCGCGGCGTCAGCGTCTGATCCGGCTTTGGCATTTCTTTCTACGGTGTCCGGGGTACGGCCCGATGCGGTGCCGGCGGCGATCGAGTTTCTGAGCGCCGCTGCGTGGACCGGTGCTCCTCCGACGTTGCTTCTTCCGCCTGACCTGGACGCCTTGCCCGCGATGGGTTTGTTGCGGGCGGCCGATCGGGCGTTGGCGATCACCGGGCTGGCCGATCCACCGGCCGCGGCCGCGCGGCTGACAGTGGTCGAGGACGGTGCGGACGAGCGGTTTCTGCCGATCCTGTTGGCCGGATACGGCATGGGCGGCGTGGTGGCCGAGTTCATCCGGGCCGAGCACGGCAGCGCCGATATACGACGATTCCTGGCGCTGCGGGACGGGACGCCGATCGCGGCGGCGGCGATGACGATTCACGGCCAGATCGCGGTGCTCGGTGGCGCCGCGACCCTGCCGGCTGAGCGCGGGCATGGGGCGCAGTCGACCCTGCTGGCTCACCTGCTTCGGGCGGCGGCGGACGCGGGCTGCGTCTGGGCGGTCGCGACGGCGCAACCGCATTCGGTGAGCTCGGCGAATCTGTACCGGGCCGGCTTCCGGATTTACCGTCGCCCGGCTTGGACGAGGCGCTGACCGAGTTTCGGCAGGTGCCTGCTGCTGGCCGTAGGATTGCCTGTCGGCGGAGTGATAATTCCGGCGCGATTCCAACACTGGTAAGTCGGCGATCTGGTGGAATTCCGGTCGGTCGGGATGAGTATCGCGGCACGCCGATGATGATTGCAATGTCCGCTGTGGACACTCGGCGGGCCGGGAGGTGACGCGGGCGCGTTCGGAGAGTCGGGCTACCAATCGCGTACCGAACCGTCCAGTGCGCGCAGCACCGGATGGGAACGACGCGGCAATGCGGCGGATTGCAGTGCGTCCTCGTCGAACTCAATTCCCAGGCCAGGCCCGGTGTGGGGCAGGGCATAGCCGTCTTCGACCTGTGGCCACGGGCCGGCCACCGAAGGCCGGGGTGTGCGGCCGGCGAACGGCGCTTCCATCAGGGCAACATTGGCGATGGCGAGAGAGGCGTGCAGGCTCGCGGCGGATCCGATCGGCCCCTGCGTATTATGGGGTACCAGATTGACGTAGAAAACCTCGGCCAGACTGGCGATCTTCTTCATTTCGGTAAATCCGCCGGCCCAGCAGATATCCGGCCGGATGTAGTCGGCCAGCCCATCGACGACGAGCTCCCGGAACTCCCATTTGTTGTGGGCCCGTTCGCCGGTGGCTATGGATACGGGGGAATGGTCGCGTACATACCGCAACGCGGCCGGGTTTTCGTGCCGGATCGGATCCTCGATATACAGCGGATGGAATGGCTCGACCCCGCGGGCCAATTGCACCGCCTGGTCCGGGTCGTAGCGTCCGTGACATTCCACGATGAGATCGACATCGTCGCCGACCGCCTGTCGGATCGCCTCGGTGTATTCGATCTGTTGCCGCACGGCACGTTGGTGGTCGTGTACACCGACCGCGTCGGTGTCGTGAAAACCTCGATAACGGATAGCGGTAATTCCGGCGCCGGCGAGCTGCTTGGCCTGGGCCGCGATCTCCGCGGCGTCGTTTCCGGTGACGTGGCCGTAGAGTCGCACCCGGTCGCGGGCCAGACCACCGAGCAGTTCGTAGACCGGGACGCCGAGCGCCTTCCCTTTCAGATCCCACAACGCCATGTCGATACCGGCGACGGCCGATCCGGTGACCGGTCCGCCGCGAGCGAAAAGGCGCCGAAAGCTCTCCTGCCAGAGTTGTTCGATACGTCTCGGGTCCTCGCCGATCAGATATGGGCGCAGCTCTTCGATCATTCCGACGACGGCGCGCGGGGCGAAGTTGGTTGCCTCGCCGTAGCCGACGAGTCCGGTGTCGGCGTGAAGCTTGACGTACACCTCGCGGCCGGACTGGATGCAGGTTAACTCGCTGATCTTCACCTGATTTTGACCTCCTCGGCGTTCGCGAAATTCATGGCTGCTCGACCAGGAAGGATGTGATCCCGCCTGCGTGCGTGACGGACTATTCGACTTTCCGCACGACAATTCGGTGTGTGTGGACGGTGAGCGGACCAGGTTGTTCGCTTGTCAGCAACCCTGCTGCTATTCACTGCGCGATTTCATTTATCGGAATAGGGGTTTCGGGTTGTTGGCAACGACGATACGGCGTGTGTCCATGTGTGACAAGTGCGTGTCCGGAATCTGCGACGAGAGTGTTGAATTTTGCCTTGGCAGCCTGCGCTTTCGTTGACAGTCGCTGCGGCGGCTGCCTATCCTACGATTACTGAAATACCTATTTCCGTAATCCGAAATCGGAATGCGACGCTCCGTCGAGATCCACTCTGAAGGCGGAGGTTTTTAGCTTCGGCGGGCAGTCGCAATTCGACCGCCGGTTAATTTCGCCCGGGATGGCCGAGGTGGCATCGCTGCCGCCGCAGGCTTTGTATCGGTGATTGACGATTCTCGCCGGCGGTTCTGTGAGTTCATCGGCGGCCACGTTGAGCCGCCGCCGGCGGATATCGGTGTCTCTATTCTCGACGTGGAAGGGCATGCCATGCGTAGCAGGCTCAGCAGGCGAGAGATGTTCCGAACGGGTGGCGGGTTGGCCGCTGCCTATTTCCTCGGCGCCTGTGGCGGCGGCGGCAGTAGCGGCGGAAAAGTAAGCATAAGCATGACCGGCGTGGGGTCGGCCGAGTCGTACCGCAGGTACAACGCCCAGGTGAAGGCGTTCGACGCCAAGTACCCGAAGATCACGGTGAAGTTCGAGCCGGGCGGAAGTGGCGCGAACTACGGCGACAAGATCACCACCGAAATTTCCGGCGGCAGTGCACCGGACATCATCGCGGTGGGCGCGGGTCAGCTCTCGGAGTTCGTCAACCGCGGTGTCGCGCTGGATCTGAGCCAGTACGGAGTGAAGCTCGGCGCGGATTTCAACAAAAACCTGATCGAAGAAGTCACAATTGACGGCAAGGTCCGGGCAATGCCGCAGGGCGCGAACGCGAAAATGCTGGTGTATGACACCGTGCTATTGGCGAAGGCCGGCATCAAGCTACCGGATTATACGAAGATGGCCGATGAGGACTGGACCTGGGATACGTTCGCCAAAATCACTACCGAACTCGGTAAGTCGCTGGGCAAGAATATTTACGGGACTGAGGACGCCGGCGGCAATAGCGACGCGTTCGAGACGTTCATCCGGCAGCGCGGCATGAACGTCTATAAAGGCAACGGCTTGGGCTTCGGCAAGTCCGATCTCAGCGACTGGTTCGACTATTGGAACAAGCTGCGCAAGAGCGGCGGTGCGGTCACGCCGGATATCCAGGCGCAGTACCAGAGTGGCGTCGAGACGAGCCCACTGATCCGCGGCAAGGCGCCGTTCCTGTTCCAATACGCCGACCGCATCCTCGGCGATCAACCACTGATCAAACACAAGCTGAGCCGGTTGACCTATCCCAACGGGCCCAAGGGTTCGACCCGGGCCGACTATCTGACCTCCACCACCCTGACGATGGGAAATGGCCGGACCAAGCATCCCGAGCAGGTCGCGGAAGCACTGAACAAGTTGTACAGCGATCCAGCGGTCGCGGTGAAATTCGGCGTCGAGACCGGCGCTCCGGCCTCGGAACGCACTTTGCGGAAGCTGCGACCGATGCTCGATGCAGACACCCGGGCCGTGCTGGATTACGTCGAGTTTATCGGGAAACGCGCCACGAAGGCGCCGGGCGTCCCGCCGCCGGGAGCATCCGGACTGCCCGATTCGCTGTTGCGGGCCAACACCGCGGTCGCGTTCGGCCAGAAGTCCATCAAGGACGCCGTGGACGGATATTTCTCGGACGCGAAGAGCGCGCTGGGTTAGGAGGGCTTTCGATGAGGCGCCCTATCGCAACGCTGACGCGTGATCGAGCGAGATCGGTCGAGAGAACGGCGGTTTCGCGCGGTCGGTTCCGCGGTCGAACGCTGGGCGAGGGCACCACCGCGTACCTGTTTCTGCTTCCCTGGTTCCTCGGGCTGGTCGGGTTGACGCTCGGCCCGATGGTCGCGTCGCTGTATATCTCGCTGACCAATTTCAGCTTGTTGAGCGCACCACAGTGGACCGGACTGACAAATTACACGCAACTGTTCGCCGATCCCCGGTACCTGCAATCGCTGAAGGTCACGTTCATCTACGTATTTCTTTCGGTACCGCTGAAGCTCGCGCTCGCGTTGTTGGTGGCGATGATACTCAACACCAAAGTGCGGGGTCGCGGGTTCTACCGGGCGGCGTTCTATCTGCCTTCGCTGCTGGCCGGCAGCGTCGCCATTGCCGTGCTGTGGCGCGAGATCTTCAGCGACAACGGGTTGCTCAACCAGGTGCTCGGGCTGTTCGGGCTGAAGAATCTCCCCAGTTGGATCTCCACCCCGCACTACGCGTTGTACACATTGGTCGTGCTGGCCGTGTGGGAATTCGGTACGCCGATGATCATTTTTCTGGCCGGCCTGCAGCAGATTCCGCGTGATCTGTACGAGGCCGCGGCGGTGGACGGTGCCGGCCGGCTGCACCGGCTGCGTAATGTCACGCTGCCGCTGCTCACGCCGATCATTTTCTTCAACCTGGTCATGCAGATCATCGGTTCGTTCAAGACGTTCACGCCGGCGTACATCATCAGCGGTGGAACCGGCGGACCGAACGACTCCACGCTCTTCTACACGCTTTATCTCTACGTGCAAGGCTTCACACAATTCCGGATGGGATATGCGACGGCGATGGCGTGGGTGCTTATGGTGATTATCGCCATCTTCACCGCCATCAATTTCTTCGGCGCGAAGTACTGGGTCTACTACGAGGACAAGGGATCGTGACATGGCGACCAATACGGTGGCTAAGCGACTGCTCGGATCCAAACCGATCGTGCATCTGCTCCTCATCGCGGCCGCCATCATCATGCTGTACCCGATCTTGTGGATGTTGGGCAGTACGTTCAAACCGCAGAACGAGATCTTCACCAGTGCCAGCCTCTGGCCGAAGGCGTTCGTTGGATTCGAGAACTACACAAAGGGCTGGTCTGGCGTTGACGGGCACAGCTTCGGCCGGTTCTTCCTGAATTCCTTTACGATCGCGGTGGGCGCGGTGGTCGGCAATGTCCTGGCCGGATCGATGACTGCGTACGCCTTCGCCCGGCTGAACTTCAAGTTTCGCCGGGTGTGTTTTGCCATCATGCTGTTGACGATCATGCTGCCATACCACGCCGTGTTGATCCCGCAGTACGTGCTGTTTTTCAAGCTGGGCTGGGTCAACACGGTCCTGCCGCTGATCGTACCGAAGTTGCTGGCCACCGACGCGTTCTTCATCTTCCTGATGGTGCAGTTCATTCGCGGCATACCGCGCGAGCTCGACGATGCCGCCCGGGTCGACGGCTGCGGCTATATGGCGATCTACTGGCGGATTCTGTTGCCACTGATGATGCCGGCATTGGTCACTACGGCGATCTTCACGTTCATCTGGACCTGGGACGATTTCTTCAGCCAACTCATCTATCTGTCCAGCCCGAGTAAGTACACCGTGACGCTGGGACTGCAGGCGTTCCTGGACGCCACGCACGAGTCGTCCTGGGGCGCCATGTTCGCCATGTCGATCCTGTCACTGTTGCCGATCCTGGTGATATTCCTCGGTTTCCAGCGGCTGCTGGTGGAGGGCATCGCGACAACCGGCATCAAGAGATAGCCAAACACGGAGTGGAAAGGAATTGCGATGGCCATCAAGGTCTTCGATTACCGAACCGATATCGCCAATGTGGTGATCAATCCCGAGTTGCGGGGCCGGTTCGTCAAGATGGATCCGGCACCGGCCGGGCGGATGCACAGCCACGATCTGGGCGGGGAAATCTTCGTCGTGCTGGAGGGTAGCTGTGAATTCCTGGTCGAGGATGAGCGGGTGACGTGTGGTCCGGGACAGCTCATTTACGTTGAGCCGACCCGTAAGCACACCTTGCACGCGGTCGGCGACGGCCCCTGCGTGGTGTATTTGAGTGTCACGCCGCACGTTGATCCCACGCACACCGTTTACGACGAGCACTACCAGGAGCTGCCCCCGCAGTACCGCGGCGTCGGCGCCGACACCGCCGGTATTGATATCGCTGAACTGTCCACACGCTACCTGGGGTCGGCGCGGCGGCTGGCCGAGTTGGCCCAGCGGAATGTGCGGGTCGCGGAGGCTCAGGTGACGGCGGTGAATTCGGGAGACAAGGCCGCGATGGACGAGTTGTGGTACGGGCTGCGGCCGGTGTTGCGGGAGGTGAGCTCGGCCGAGCGGGCGTGGAACCTGCTGGCCCCGCGGGCAATGCCGAAGGAGTAGGGCGTCGGTCGAGACATCGGGAGGAATTGTGGTGGTTGGATTTGCGGTGATCGGCGCCGGCCTGGTCGGGCCGAGATACGCCGAATTCATCGGTGAGGCGGAGGATGCGCGGCTGCGTGTGGTGTGCGACCTGCGGGAGGATCGCGGGCGGGCGTTGGCCGAGCAGTATCGGGTGGACTGGCTACCGGATTACCATGCGGCGCTGGAACGCTCCGATGTGGACGTGGTGGCGATCTGCCTGCCGACGTCCTTGCATCTAGAGGTTGCCAGTGCCGCCGCGGCGGCAGGAAAACACGTGCTGGTCGAAAAGCCCATCGAACTCAATGTGGCCCGGGCGAAACAACTCATCGCTGTCTGTCAGCAGCATGGCGTCAAGCTCGGCACGATTTTGAACCGGCGTTTCCTGTTCGGCACCCGCCGTGCTCACGACGCGGTGCACCAGGGCGAGTTGGGCCGGCTGATCGTGGCCGATATGCGATTCAAGTCGTGGCGTTCGGCCGAGTATTACTCCGACTCCGGCTGGCGCGGCACCTGGGACCGTGAGGGTGGTGCCGCCTTGATCAATCAGGGAATTCACGGAGTTGACCTGATGACCTGGATCGCCGGGCCAATCACGCGGGTTCAAGGCCATGCCCGGCACCTTCGGCATCAACACATTGAAGCTGATGACACCACGATCGCCGTATGTGAATACGCGTCCGGCGCGCTGGGCGTAATCGAGTGCACGACCTCGGTATTCCCGCGCCAGCTGGACCGGATCGAATTGCACGGCGAACTGGGCACCGTGACGCTGGAAGACTACGAAATTGCCGAGTGGCACGTGGACGGCTCCGAACCGGGCGAGCCGACCGAAGCGGAATTGGCGTTGCCGGGCAAGGGCGTCGGTGTCGGGCATTTCGTGCAGATCCAGGACATGGCCCGGGCGGTCATCGAGGACCGGGCGCCGGCCGTCACCGGACCCGAGGCGCTACATGCGTTAGCGGTGGTCGAGGCTATTTACGAGGCCGAGCGCACCGGCGCCGCCGTGAATGTTCCGCGTGATCTGTAGTCAGCCGGGCAGGTCGGGATAGGCGTCTCGCTCGACCGGTACGGGAATGCGGGCACCGACGGTCGGCAGCCACTCGGCCAGCAGCCCGGTCAACCGGGCCGCCTGTTCGGGTTCGGTCGCGGCCAGGTCGGTCGTTTCACCGGGGTCATTGTCCAATCGGTACAGCTCGACCCGCTCGTCTTCGAAAAACCGGATCAATTTCCACACGCCGTCCCGGATAGCCGCCCCGGGAGTACCGCCCTGGTTGGGATAATGCGGGTAGTGCCAGAAAATCGGGCCGCGTTCGAACGGCTCACCGCGTAACAGCGGAGCGAAGCTGGTGCCGTCCACATGCTGTTGTGGCTGGGGCGGCAGGCCACAGATTTCCAGTAATGTTGGGTAGAAATCCGGTGTGGTAACCGGTTCGGCGGTGCGGGTACCGGGCGCGATCCGGCCCGGCCAGCGAATGAGCAACGGCTCGCGGACACCACCGTCGTACATCCAACCCTTGCCCTCGGCCAGTGGCGCATTGCAGGTCGGCGAGCCCTCGGCCGTGGCCAGACCGCCATTGTCGGAGGTGAAGATGACGATTGTGTCGTCGGCCTTTCCGGTGCGCCGCAGCGCATCCAGCAGCCGGCCGACATTCCAGTCGAGGTTTTCCACCATGGCCGCGTACACCGGATCTGATTGCACGACGCGGCGGCGTACCCGATGGTGGCGAATATGCCAGGCCGGCATCGGTTCGCCTTCTTTGAACGGATCTACCTCATCGAGTCCGAGCCGGCGCGCCTTTACGCGGTATTTCTCGACCAGTGGTTCCGGGGCCTGGATCGGTAGGTGTACGGCGTACGGCCAGTAATTCAAGAAGAACGGTTCGGGCCCGGATTGTTCGATCAGCGCAATGGCCTCATCGGTGAGCCGATCGGTCAGATATTCGCCGGTCGGTCCATCGGACAAGGTAGGACAGCCGTAAGGACTCCAATATGTCGGCGGATGACCCCAGGCGCAGCCGCCGATATTGACGTCGAACCCATGCCGGTCCGGCCACGTGGTACGGCCACCCAAATGCCATTTCCCGACGTGCCAGGTTTGGTACCCATGTTCGCGGAAGGCCCGGGCCAGCGAGAATTCGTTGCTCGGCAATTCGTGGAAATACGGTACGTCGGCGAGCTTTCCGACCGCGTGCCCGCCAATGAATTGAGTCACCCCGACCCGGGCCGGATACCGACCGGTCAACATGCTGGCCCGGGTCGGCGAGCACACCGGCGCGGCCGCGTACGCATCGGTGAACAGCAGTCCATCGGCCGCTAATTGGTCCAGCACCGGAGTTTCGTAGAACGTCGAGCCGTAACAACCAAGATCGGCCCAACCAAGGTCGTCGGTCAGAATCAGCAGGACGTTAGTCAACGGCGAGCACTTCCTTCGAGGCGACTTCACCAAAAACTAGCTGGCCGCGGCCGGCAATTACTGGCCGGAACGGGACAGCTCGATCCCGAAGGCGTCGTGCAGGCCGGCCTGACCGGCCTTGGTGACCTGGATGGCCCGGGTGCCCTCGGCGCGGCGAATCCAGCCCAGTTCGGCCAGCCGGTCCCGCAGCCCACGGCCCAGCCCGCCAGCGAGATGATGCCGCTGCTCACTCCAGTCGACGCAGTAGCGCACCAGTCGCCGACGCGACGGGACCTGCACGCCCAAATCCGCGACGAACTGCTCGCCGGATTCGCTCAACGCGTAGTCGACGTCGCGGCCGTACCCAGTCCGCTGGTCCTGCTGCGCCTGGGCCGGATCAAATGTCCCGCTGCCCCCGGTCAGGTGACCGCGTTCGATCAGCACCGCCATGATCGCCACGCCGAGCCGGCCGGCCAGATGGTCGTAACAGGTCCGGGCCTCGCGCAGCGCCTCGGCTCGGATGCTCTGGCGCAGCGACCGGACCGGCTGCGCCGGGGCCAGTTGCTGGAGGGTCTCGATGAGCCGCCCGACCGCCGGACCGGCCAGCCGGTAGTAGCGGTGCCGGCCGTGCGCCTCGACGACCAGCAGGCCGGCGTCGGTCAGCTTGCCCAGGTGGCTGCTCGCGGTCGCCGCGCTCACCCCGGCCTCGGCCGCGAGCCGGCCGGCCGGCAGCGCGCGCCCGTCGTCCAGCGCCAGCAGGATGCGGCACCGGGTCGGATCGGCGACCAACGCCCCGACGGCGGCGATGTCGGCATCGCCCGCCGGCGCGGCCTGCGTACCGACTTCTCTCATGGCCCTACCGTACGGCCGGATTACTTCGACACCGACCGAAGCGTTCCGACCTCACGTTTCACCGCGCCGTTGCGTTTACCTGGTGACAAAGGAGGCCAGCAATGCCAGCAACCATGACTGTTCGGCACGCCCGGATCGAATCGCCGCTCGGAGAGCTCACGATCGTGCGCGACGATGCCGGCATCACCGGCCTGTATTTCCCGCACCATTGGTACCGCCCGGATCCCTCGGCGTTCGGACCTCGTACGTCCCAGGATTTCGATGCCGTACGTACGCAGCTGGGGGAGTATTTCGCCGGCGAACGCACATCGTTCGATCTTCCGCTGAGCCTGCGGGGTACGTCGTTCCAGCGTCAGGTTTGGGAGCTGATCGCGCGGATTTCGTACGGGAGTACGACGACGTACGGGCAACTCGCTCGTTCATTGGACGCATCGGCCCAGGATGTCGGCGCGGCGGTCGGACGCAATCCGGTCAGCATCGTCGTCGGTTGCCATCGGGTCATCGGCGCGAACGGCAAGCTGACCGGGTACGCCGGTGGGCTGGCCCGCAAACGGTGGCTGCTCGACCTCGAGCGTGGCGACGGGCTCTGGTAGACCATCACGAAATGGACGGTTTTCCGGTGTGAGCAGCAAGCAGCCGTTCGAGACGGTCGTCGCGCGCTACGGCGCGGTGGTGCTGCGCGTGTGCCGGGCGCTGCTGCGGCCGGCTGACGCCGACGACGCCTGGTCGGAGACGTTCCTGGCGGCGCTCAAGGCGTACCCGGACCTGCCGGCGGACGCGAATGTCGAGGCCTGGCTGGTCACGATCGCCCACCGCAAGGCGATCGACGTGACCCGCGCGGCCCGACGGGCCGTACCGACCGCGGATGTACCCGTGACGAGCACCGCGCCGGCCGCCGACAGCCGGGATCTTGACCTGGCCGACGCGTTGGCCCGGCTGCCGGCCAAACAGAAACAGGCGGTCGCGTACCACTACCTGGGCGGGCTTCCGTACGCCGATATCGCCGGCCTGCTCGGCGGAAGCACCGCCGCCGCCCGGCGCGCGGCAGCCGACGGAATCGCCGCCCTGAGACGCAATTACCCAGCCAGCAAGGGGGAATCCCGATGAGCACAGATGACCTTGCCGCGGCGTACCCGGTCGACCCGGACGAGTTGGCGGCGCTGCATGAGCGGCTCGCCTCGGCTGCGGAGCGCGAGGGCCTGCTCGATATCGCCTATCGCATTCTCGATACGCCGGTCGGGCCGCTGCTGTTGGCCGCCACCGATGCTGGCCTGGTCCGGGTCGCTTACGCGAGCGAGGGTCACGATGCCGTGCTGCAAGGGCTTTCGGACCAGATCAGCCCGCGTGTCCTGAGTGCACCGTCGCGTTTGGACACCGTGGCGCACGAGCTGGAGGAGTATTTCTCCGGTCAACGCCAGACCTTCGATGTCGCGCTGGATTGGCGGCTCTCGAGTGGGTTCCGCAATACGGTGCTGCACCAGCTGACCGGGATCCACTATGGACAGACGGCGTCGTACGGCGCGGTCGCGGCGCTGGCCGGTAGCCCGAAGGCCTTCCGGGCCGTCGGCACCGCCTGCGCCACCAATCCGTTGCCGGTGATCGTGCCCTGTCACCGGGTTATTCGCTCCGACGGCGCGATTGGTGACTACGTCGGCGGAGTAGCGGCCAAGCGCACCCTGCTTGATCTCGAGGCGGCCGCGTGACACGCATTCCCGATGCCGTCGTAGCCCGGTATCCGGATGCATTACGTCCGCCGACGCCGCATACGCGGGCCGAGCTGGATTGCCTGCTGTCATTGACGATCGGCACTGTCGCGATAGGACACGGGCGCCATCCCGCCTCGGTCGCGGCGGCCACGGCGTTTGGTGAGTCGTTTGGCAAAGCCGGCGGCACCGTGCTCGCGATCGTGCATTGGCCGGTCGCGGCGGCGTCGTGGCTGCGCGCCGCGCGGCGGCTGGTCGCACCCGGGCCGGACTGCTGGGTGCTGGCCGATACGCCGGCCGGGGCGGCGCAGGTGGCGCGGCGGCTGGCGTTGGAACCGGGCTGGCGGGCCGACCGGACGTTCGGTTTCGCCAGCCTGGGTACGGCGCAGCTCGTGACGCTGGGATCGGACGCGGTGGTCGGTATGACCGGTGCGTTGCCCGACGGTGGTACGTGGTGCGTCCGGTCCGGCCTCTTGGTTCGGAACTCGCGCGCGGACTAGGGTCGGGCCATGGTGACCGTGGCCGATGCGACCGCCGAGCGGTGGGATGACCTGGTCGCGGTATTCGGGAAACGCGGTGAAGCGCCGCGGTGTTGGTGCCAGTGGTTCCAGCACGACCGGCCCGGTTTCTACGCCACCTCGCAGCCGCAGCGAAAAGCCGCGCTGCAACGGCAATTCGCCGAACCCGTGCCGCCGGGCGTGCTGGCCTACGACGATGCGGGCGTGCCCTCGGGATGGTGCGCGATCGCGCCGCGGGCTAATTACGAACGATTGCTGACGTATCCGATGGCGGTCAGCGAGGATGCGGCCGGATTGTGGGCGGTGACCTGTTTCGTGGTGCGGGTGGGTGCCCGCCGTATCGGCCTAACCGAATTCCTGCTCGAGGGCGCGATTGACCTGGCCCGTCGCCATGGTGCCCGCGCTATTGAGGCGTATCCGGTTGATACGTCGATGCGTAAGGCTATGGCGTCCGAACTGCGGCATGGCGTGTTGTCGGTATTTCTCCGGGCCGGTTTTCGCGAGGTCGGTGACCGGCCGGCGCCGGCCCGTCCGGTGGTACGCCGCGAGCTATGAGAAAAGGCTGATCAACGCTGACCAGCCTTT
>JBEDUI010000102.1:0-40814 GCA_040414495.1 Mycobacteriales bacterium | reverse complement strand
CGCTCCGCACCACCCGCGCACTGCTCGTGCGCGGGCCGCCGACCACTCCCCCCTTAGCGTTGTGTCTATCCGCTCGGACGGCCGGGTTGGTCGTGCATGGTGTTACGTCGCGGCCGCTGCCGCGGGTCGACGATCGGCGGCGGGATCACGTGCGGAATTCCATGGTGAAATTCGATGCGCCAGCCCTCGTGGTAGACGGTCCAGTGGTGCCGGGGGCACAGCAGTACCAGATTATTTAGTGACGTCGGTCCGCCGTCGGCCCGGTCTTCGACATGATGTGTCTGGCACCAGACGGCGGGGGCGGTGCAGCCGGGGTGTACGCAGCCGATATCGCGGGCGACGACGGCACGCCGAATTCCGGTCGGGATAGTTCGGCTCGCGCGGCCGATATCCAGCGGTTCACTCGCACTGCCAAAAATGATCGGAATAACGGCTGCGTCGCAGGCGATCCGGCGGGCGGCTTCGGCAGTGATCGCGGCCCTGGTGCCCAACATTCCGGTGCCCGACCGCTTTAACCTCTCGTCAGACCGTTGACCGCGCAGGTCATCCAGCGCGATCGTGACGGTGACTTGCGGTTTCTCCCCACCGACCGTAGGCAAGCTACCGTCGGCCAGCGTCCGATCGCACAATTCGACGAGGGCGTCGGTCATGCGCCGGCTGCGCGAGCGGGTGTCCGGCACATCATCCTGCGCGAGCTGCGGTTGGGCGAATGCGCCGAGCGCGGCCTGGACGGTGGCCGAGGCCTCAGCATCGAGCCGGCCACGCACGTAATCCATGCCACCCACATCGCGGCGGAAGACTAATTCTCGGCGTTCCGGCTTGTCCTCATCCAGAGTGCCGTCCGGATCCAATACCGCGTGCAGCCGTCGCGCTAATACGCGAACACGGGATGGGTCCATGTCTCGGGATTGTTCGGCCAGAAATTGTTCCGCCTCGGATCGCTCCCGCACACCGACCGCGGACGGGAGTCCTTGATCGCCTGGCCGATCACGCCTACATGCTCCGTCGAGAGAGCGCCTTCAGCGGCGGCAAGGGCGGTGGCCGGCCCGGCTCCACCATCTCACCCGAGATACTCACCGAGCCGACCAATTCCTGCGCCGAACGGACCCGAGCCTTCGCCTCACCGGGCGAAAGCCGCAACCGCGCCTGCAAAAACGCCTCGGTCGACAATTCAGCTTCCTGACCAGGCACATCCTGCACAACACACTCAGCGGCGAAACGGAGTCGACCGAACTCGAACCGCCGCACCACCCGCTCATACCGTTCCGCCGCCTCGGCTAAATTCGGCCCCCGCGAACACCACAACTCCGCCTTATCGAACCGATCCGCGACAGCCTCCATCAACCCGAGAAGATCCTCCAACGGATCCGGGTCAAAAGGCGTCGCACTACTCATAAACACAACGCTACAACCACCCACCGACAATTCTGGCCGCAGAAACGCCCGGCCAAAAAGACTTACCGCCGGTCACCAACACGTCACAATCCGCGCCACATAAGCGATACAGGCAACGTTCGCGTGCACGGCTCCGACCAATGCCTCATAGGGTCCGACTAGCTCGCCGAATAATCAGACTCCGAATCAGCGAGTTCACGCCGAACCCACTCCGCTACTCCACGAATATCCACCGGCCGGTCGGTCGGCACTCGCAACAACGACCCGAGTCGCGCTGGCTCATTCTGCGGCGCCCACCGCGCCGCGCCCTCGGTCGCCAGCGCATCGTCGCAATGACCGGGATGGCGACCAGCGTTGATCCGCGCCGCATACCGCGCAAACGCTACCTCCGTCGCGATCTCGCACCACACCTCGATGATGCGATCAACGCCAGCGGAAACAGCGTCCTCAACAAAATACGGCCGGGTCGATGGCGAGATATTGCTGTCGATCAGCACCGGCCCCGGATTTGACCGCACCAACGCCCAGATCACCTTGGCACTGGCCAGACCCAGCTTCATCGACCAGTCTCTATCGGCCACGCCAAGCGTGTCGAACAGCGTTTCCTTGATCGTATCCTTGCCCAGCAAAGGAATTCCCAGTTCGGGCCCCAGCGCGGCACACAGCGTGCTCTTTCCCGATCCGGGAATGCCGTTGACCAGCACCACGGATTTCACCGCACCACGGAGCCTTTCAACACGATCCGCCCCGGCTCCACCAACGCCGACAGATCAGCCAGCGGATCGGAGTCATAAACGACCAAATCCGCCGGAGCACCTTCCACAATTCCTCGCAGCCCCAGCCATTCCCGGGCCCGCCAGGATGCCGCGGCCAAAGCATCCACAGTGGACATTCCCGCCAACGCCAGTTCCCGAACCTCGTCGACGATCCGGCCGTGCTGCAACATGCTGCCCGCATCGGTACCGGCGTAAATCGGCACCCCGGCCTCGTAGGCGGCCCGCAGCCGGGCCCGCGAACTCCCATGCAGCCGCCGCATTCGCGCGGCGTAAACCGGGAATCGCGTAGCCGAATCGGCGATCTCCGGAAAATTGTCGATATTGACCAGGGTCGGCACCAGGGCCGTACCCCGCTGCGCCATCAGCGCGATCAGGTCCTCGGTCAGCCCGGTGCCGTGCTCGATCGAATCGACGCCGGCCGCCAACAGATCCGGCAACGCCTCCTCGCCGAACGTATGCACCGCAACCCGAGCACCGGCCGAATGCGCAGCCCGGACCGCTTCGATCACGGTCTCCCGCGGCCACTCCGGAGCCAGATCGCCGACCGAACGGTCGATCCAGTCGCCAACGATCTTCACCCAGCCGTCGCTGACCGCGGCCTGCCGTACGATCTCAGCAGCCAGGTCGGCCGGCTCCAGTTCGATGGCCAGATCCCTGATATAGCGGCGAGTACGGGCCAGATGCCGACCGGCCCGGATAATCCGCGGTGCGTCAGAAACGTCGTCCAACCAACGAGTGTCCACAGGGGACCCCGCGTCCCGTACCAACAATGCACCGGCATCCCGATCGGCGTACGCCTGCTTGCGCTGACCATCCGGATCGGCGTGCCCGGCGGGACTCAGGCCGACGTGGCAGTGCGCATCGACCAGACCAGGCACGATCCAACCAGACCGGACCACTGTTTCGGCACCCGCGACCGGCTCGAACGTAATGCGCCCGTCCCGGATCCACAGATCCCGGTGCTCCCCTTCGGGCAGTACGACCCCCGCGAGGTGCAGGCTCACTTCTTAGGGAATTTCAGCTTCGTCAGGTCGGGCAGGTTGGTGCCGGGCGGAAGCTGTGGCATACCGCTCGGTCCGCCATTCATACCCGCGGGGAATCCACTGGGCATTCTCGGCGGGGTCGCGCCGCGGGGCGCCTTTCCCTTCTTACCCTTTTTGCCCTTGGCCTTTTTCGACGTCCGACGCATACCCGGAAGCCCGAGGCCACCGGCCATCTGCGCCATCATCTTGCGCGCCTCGAAGAACCGATCCACCAACTGATTGACCTCGAAGACCGCAACGCCGGAACCAGCGGCGATCCGGGCCCGACGCGAACCGTTGATGATCTTCGGATCGTTCCGTTCGGCCGGCGTCATCGAACGGATAATCGCCGCCGTACGATCCAAATCCTTGTCGTCGACCTGATCGAGCTGATCCTTCATCTGGCCCATGCCGGGCAACATTCCGAGAATGTTGGAAATCGGGCCCATTTTCTTGATGGCCATCATCTGCTCGAGGAAATCCTCGAGCGTGAAATCCGTACCCGAGCTGATCTTGCCGGCCATCTTCTCGGCCTGGTCGGCGTCGAAAGAAGCCTCGGCCTGCTCGATGAGGGTGAGTACGTCGCCCATGCCGAGGATGCGCGAGGCCATCCGCTCAGGGTGGAAAACGTCGAAATCTGTGAGCTTCTCGCCGATGGAGGCGAACATGATCGGCTCGCCGGTGACGTACCGGACCGACAGGGCCGCACCACCCCGAGCGTCACCGTCCAGTTTGGTCAGCACCACACCGGAAAAGCCGACGCCGTCGCGGAACGCGGTCGCCGTCGTCACCGCGTCCTGACCGATCATCGCGTCGACGACGAACAACGTCTCGTCCGGCGACACCGCATCGCGGATCGCGGCCGCCTGGGCCATCATCTCGGCGTCGACGCCGAGCCGACCGGCGGTGTCGACCACGACCACGTCGTACTGCCGCCGCCTGGCCTCCTCGACCCCGCTGCGGGCGACCTCGACCGGGTCACCGGCCGGCCCGCCATTCTCCTGCGAACCCGGGTGCGGCGCGTACACCTCGACCCCGGCCTGCTCGCCCACGACCTGCAGCTGGGTGACCGCGTTCGGCCGCTGTAGGTCGGCCGCGATCAACAGCGGCGTGTGCCCCTGGCCCTTGAGCCAGCGGCCCAGCTTGCCGGCCAGCGTCGTCTTACCGGCCCCCTGCAGACCGGCCAGCAGGATCACGGTTGGCGGGTTCTTGGCGAACCGGATGCGACGGGTCTCGCCGCCGAGGATGCCGATCAGTTCCTCGTTGACGATCTTGATGACCTGCTGCGCCGGGTTGAGGGCCTGCGAGACCTCCGACCCCTGCGCGCGCTCCTTGACCGCGCTGATAAACGCCCGTACCGCCGGCAGCGCTACGTCCGCCTCCAGCAGGGCAATCCGGATCTCCCGCGCGGTTGCGTCGATATCGGCGCTGGAGAGGCGACCTTTGCCGCGCAGCGACGTGAAGACCTTGTCAAGGCGTTCGGAGAGGGTGTCGAACACGGCGCAGTCTCAATCCTCATCTGTAGTGCAGGGGGAACCAGTCCACCAGAGTAGTTGGGTGCTCGCCCGCTGGCACGTACGGCACGGGGAACGGTTCCGCGACGTTGTGCTGGGCAGGAGGATCACATGAAAAATTCCGGGCTGCGCCAATGAGCCCGATGAGCTCCGCCCGACGGCGGTCCCTACAACGCTTTCTACTGGCCCTGGCCGGTCTGCTCGTGCTGGCGCTGGTGGGCGTACTCGGCTCGTCCCACGGCTCCACAACCGTACTCGTCGGAGCCCTTGCGGCTGGCATCGCGGCCTGCCTGCTCGCCGCCGGCCTGCTACCCAGCGACACACCGCGACTGCGCCCACCGCCGAACCGGCCGGGCGGTGGCTATGGCAGTACGGCCGGGCTGTCGGCTCGGTACCCCGGCTACTGGGGCGCGGGCGGGCTCGGCGTCGATCCGAGCAGCGACCCCCGGGTCAGCGAGGTGGCCGAAGCCGAGGGCTGGACGTACCGCCGGCACGATCGGAACCGGACCGAATCGCTGCTGCGCCCGCCGATGGATCCGCGGGCCGAGGCCTACGACGTGGTGTCCGGGAAGGTGGACGGGGTCGAGTTCACCGCGTTCTCCTACGGCGTACGGCTGGGCCCTGGTCGCCCGCCGGTCTACCGGGTGGTCGCGGTCCGGCTGCCCGGCGAACTGCCGCCGATCGCGGTCGGTCCCGAACGGCTGATCCGTCCGGTATCGGGCATCCTCGGTCTGCCCAACGTGGAGATCGAGAGCGAGGCGTTCAACCGGTCGTTCAAGGTGTTGGCCCGGGACCGCCGGCTCGCGGTCGCGCTGCTCACGCCGCGTACGGTCGAGCAGATGCTGACCACCGAACCGTTCGCCTGGCGGATCGAGCGCGATCTGTTGCTGTCCTGGGACGAGTCGCTGGTCGAGCCGGAGTCGCTGCCCGGCCGCATCCGTCAGGTCACCGCGATCGTCCGGCACGCGCCGGCGTTCCTCTGGAACCTGTGAGTGTCAGCTGGGCGTTTCGGCCGCGGCCAGCAGGCCGGTCGTGATCCGCTCCCGCTGCTCCGGCGGCACGAACGGCTGCTGCCCGGACCGTACGTAGAACGCGTCCACCACGGCACTGCCCAAGGTGCTGATCCGGGCCGCGCGGATCTGTACGCCGGCCTGCTCCAGCGCCTGCGCCACCCGATGCAGCAGCCCGATCGTGTTCGGCGCCCGCAGCTCGACCACGGTCGCACCGGTCGCCTCGTCGTCGAACCACAACACCTGCGGCGCCGGCGATCCGGCCGCTACCGGATACGTCCGCTCCAACGAGGCCAGCCGGGTCCGCAGCGCCGCCGGGTCGTGTAGGAATCGGATCAGGTCAGCCCGCAGCCGGGCCGCATCCGGGGGCCGGCCGAATCGCGGCTGCACGCTGAACACCGCCACCGGCAGCTCGGCATCGACCGTGGCCCGCCGGACGTCGAGTTGATGCAGCGCGAACACCCCGGCGGCCCGGCTCAACGCCGGCCCGGCCACCGTGACCTCGCTCCCCCGCACCAGCACCTCATCGGTCTGCGCCAGCGCCCGCTGTTCCGCACTCAACCGCGGGGCCGCCGGCAGCGCGGTCCCGGCCAACGCATGCCGGACCCGGCGGACCAGATCGGCCACCAGGCCGGCTTTCCAGCGATTCCAGGCGCCCGGGCCGGTGGCCTCGCCGTCCACGATCGCCAGCGCGCCCAGAATCTCCAGCAACTCGGCCGATCCGTCCAGCGCGTCGACGACCAACGCGATGGTGGCCGGATCGTCCAGGTCGCGCCGGGTCGCGGTGTCCGGCAGCAGCAGGTGATGCCGTACGGCGCCCACCACGAGCGTCGCGTCGTCGGTCGGCAGGCCGAGCCGCCCGACGATCGTGGCGGCCAGCCCAGCCCCGATGACCGAGTGGTCGCCGCCGCGGCCCTTGCCGATGTCGTGCAGCAGCGCGGCCAACAGCAGCAGGTCGGGCCGGGCCACCTCCCGTACCCGCTCGGCCGCGCCGACCACCGTTTCGACCAGATGCCGGTCCACGGTGAACCGGTGCACCGGATCACGTTGCGGCAAGCAACGCACCTGCTCCCACTCCGGCAGCAGATTGACCCAGAGCCCGGCCCGGTCCAGCGTTTCCACCACATCAACCAACGGCCGGCCGGTCTCCAACAGCGCCAGCAACGCCTGTCGGGCCGCCACTGGCCACGGCGTCGGCATCCGCACGCCGGTGAAGGACCGTACGGTGAACGCGGACATCGGCAGCCCGGACGTTGCCGAGGCGGTCGCCAACCGCAGCAACAGGTCGCCGGTCGGGCGGGCGTCCCGGGCCAACGTCACCTCACCGCCGTGCGCGACCACGCCGTCAGCCAGCGGCCGGCGCCGTATGCGCCGCCCGCCACCGGCCGATTCGATCCGACCCAACGCACTGGTCCAGCTGAACGCAATCGTTCGGCCGGCGTCGGAAACCGCGCGCAGCAAGGCATCCGCGTCGCCGTACCCCAGTTCCTTGGCCAGCTGCCCCTGCTCCTGTTGTACGAGACGATCCAGGGAGCGGCCGGCGCGGTGGTGCAGTTCGCCGCGTACGTCCAGCAGCAGGTCGCGGGCCGAGGTCACGGCCGCCCCGCCGGCGTCAGCCAGCTGCGCGATCGCCAATCCCTGCAGCGCCTGGATTTCCCGCAGTCCGCCGAATGCGTTCTTGACGTCCGGCTCGAGCAGAAACGCCAGCTCGCCGAACCGGTCCAGGCGTTCGCGGGCCGCGGCGGCCATGTCCGCGAGCCGGCGGCGGGCCGTCCGCCGCCACGAGGCCCGGACCCGCGACCGTAATTCAATTCCCAATTCCAGGTCGCCGGCAATAGGTCGTGCCGCGATAAGACCCAACACGACAGCCAGATCCTGCTCGGCCATTTTCGTACTCTCGGCAATTGTCCGGACCGAGTGATCGACGGCGATTCCCGAGTCCCACAAGGGATACAGGACCTGGTCGGCGATCTTCCCGATATCCGAAATTCCATTGTGGACAATGACGAGATCGATATCTCCGTACGGTGCCGGCTCGTTACGGGCCAGGCTGCCGACCGCAACCAGTGCAACCCCGGGCGCATCCGGCAGCAGCGGCGCCAACTGCTGGTCGTAAAACTCACTCAGCAGTCGACGCCGCCTGGCGCCGGACAGCTCCGGGCGCGTCGCGATCGCATCACGCCCGGAGCGCAGGCTCCCCGGTTCAGAGGGCGTCGCGGTCACGCTCTCCGGTCCGTACCCGGGTCAGCCCCTCGACCGCGACGGCCCACACCTTGCCGTCCCCGATGGTGCCGGTACGCGCCGCCTTGACCACCGAGGCGATCACGTCGTCCACCTCGAGGTCGTCGACCAACACCTCGATCTTCAGCTTCGGCACGAGGTCCACTGTGTACTCAGCACCGCGGTAAACCTCGGTGTGGCCCTTCTGCCGGCCGAATCCCTGCACCTCGGAGACGGTCAGGCCGGCCACGCCCACGGTTTCCAGTGCCGCCCGTACGTCGTCGAGTTTGAACGGCTTGATGATCGCCGTCACCAGCCTCATACCGCCACCTCACTGGTTTCCGAGCCGCTCGTGGAGGCCGTGCTCGCACGATGCGGCACCCCGCCGCTGGCACCGAACTCGTAGGCCGACTCACCGTGCAACGCCAGGTCGAGACCGGTGATCTCGTCCTGTTCGCTGACCCGGTTCTTGACGAACAGGCCGATGACCTTGGCGATGATAAAGGACATCACGAACGAGTACGCGATAACGCACACCACCGCCAGCGCCTGTTTGCCCAGCAACGTCAGCCCGCCGCCGTAGAACAGGCCGTTCGTGCCGGCCGAGTTGGTGGCCACAGTGGACAGCAGTCCGACGCACAGCGACCCGACGATGCCCCCGATGAGGTGCACGCCAACAACGTCGAGCGAGTCGTCGAAGTTGAACTTCGATTTCAAGCTGACCGCGTAGGCGCAGATCGCGCCGGCCAGCACACCGATGAGAATCGAACCGACCGGGCTGACGAAACCGGCGGCCGGGGTGATCGCGACCAGACCGGCGACGGCGCCGGACGCGGCGCCCAATGTGGTCGGCTTGCCGTAACGGATCTTCTCCACCGCGATCCAGGCCAACAACGCCGCCGCGGTCGCGGTATTGGTATTCACGAACGCGTACGCGGCCAGGTTGTTGGCGCCCAGCGCCGAACCGGCGTTGAACCCGAACCAGCCGAACCACAGCAGTCCGGCGCCCAGCAGTACGAACGGAACATTGTGCGGGCGCATCTGCTCTTTCGGCCAACCGCGCCGCTTGCCCAATACCAAGGCCATCGCCAAACCCGCCGTACCGGCGTTGATGTGCACGACCGTGCCGCCGGCGAAGTCCAGCGCGCCCAGCTTGAACAGCCAACCCTCCGGCGAGAAAACCCAGTGCGCGACCGGCCCGTACACCAGGATCGACCAGGCGACGATGAACGGAACGAACGCGGCGAACCGCCACCGATCGGCGGTAGAACCGGTAATCAACGCAGGCGTGATGATGGCGAACATCAACTGGAATACGACGAACACCATCGGCGGAATCGTTTGCGCCGCCGAACCGACGTATCCGGGAATGACCTCGCTCATGTGCTGCAGACCGGCGAAATGTAAATCGCCGATAAATCCGTTGCCCGCACCGAAGGCCAACGAGAAGGACAGCACCACCCAGACAATGCTGACGATTCCGATTACGACGTAATTCTGCATCAACATGCCGAGCACATTCTTGCGGCGGACCATGCCGCCGTAGAAAAACGCCAGACCCGGTGTCATCAGCAGTACCAGCGCCGCCGAGGCCAAAACCCAGGCGGTGGATCCGGTGTCAATCTTGGTCAGGTCAAAATGGCTTGCGGCTAAAGTCGATGTCGTCATCGCGCTCCCCTGAGGCTCAGCTTGCGACAAGAGTGCTGGGAGCCTGTTTCAGGGCGTCGCGCGTAATGTTTCAGCGCCGTGAAATCGAACCGGCAACCGATGACAAATAGGTGAAACGCGGCAGCCGGGCGTACGACTGCAGGACCGGCCGGAGTACGAACGAATCGCGGGGCGGCACAAAACCGATCGCGCCGGCAAATACCGCCTATTCGCCGAGCAGTGCGTCGACGAACGCTTCGGGCGAAAACGGGGCCATATCGTCCGCGCCTTCGCCCAGGCCGATCAGCTTCACCGGAATCCCGAGCTCCCGCTGCACCGAAATGACGATGCCGCCCTTGGCCGTTCCATCCAGCTTGGTCAGCACGATGCCGGTGCACTCGACCGCCTCGGTGAAGACGCGGGCCTGCATCAGGCCGTTCTGGCCGGTGGTGGCGTCCAGCACCAGCAGCGTCTCGTCGACCGGGCCCTGCTTCTCGATGACCCGCTTGATCTTGCCCAGCTCGTCCATCAGCCCGGCCTTGGTGTGCAGCCGGCCGGCGGTGTCGATCAGGACGGTGTCCACGTGCGTCTTCTTGGCCTCGGCGACCGCGTCGAAGGCCACCGACGCCGGGTCCGAGCCCTCCGGCCCGCGTACCGTCTCGGCCCCGACCCGGGAACCCCAGGTCTGCAGCTGATCGGCCGCGGCGGCGCGGAAGGTGTCGGCCGCGCCGAGCAGCACGCTGCGGCCGTCGGCCACCAGGACCCGGGCCACCTTGCCGCAGGTCGTCGTCTTGCCGGTGCCGTTGACGCCGACCACGAGCACGACGGCCGGGCTGTCGGCGTGCGGGAACGTCGCCAGCTCGCGGTCCATGTCCGGCCCGATCGCGGTCAACAGCTCATCCGCGAGCAGCTTGCGCAGCTCGTCCGGGGTCCGGGTGCCCAGCACGCGGGTCCGCTCCCGCAGCCGCTCGACGATTTCCTGAGTCGCGGTGACCCCGACGTCGGAGGTGATCAGCGTGTCCTCGATCTCCTCCCACGCATCGTCATCGAGCCGGTCACGGCCGAGAACCGCCAGCAGACCCTTGCCGAGAGTCGATTGGGAACGCGCCAGCCGCGACCGCAGCCGGATCATCCGCCCGGCGGACGGTTCGGGGGTTTCGATCGCCGGTGCGGCCGGCTCCTCGACTGCGGTCTCCTCCGCAACCGGTGCCTCCGTGGTCGGGGCTTCCGGTGCAGCCTCAGTGTCCGTACGCGGCGGGGCGAGTGTGGCGGTGGACTGCGACCCGGTCAGCTCCTTGCTGTGCCGGCGCCGCGGAACCACAAGTCCCGCGACCGCGCCGATGGCGACAACGAGGAGCACGATGGCAACGATGACCCATTCCATGGCCTGATCCTCTCAGAGCCCGCGCGCCTGTTCGACCGCTGGCAGGTAACTTCCGCGGCGAGCACAACCAAAGAAAGCGGGGTTACGACGCTGGTGCGAGCTCCCGCATCCGCTGACTGATCACGGTCGTAATGCCGTCGCCGCGCATGCTCACGCCGTACAGCGCATCGGCGATCTCCATCGTGCGCTTCTGGTGCGTGATGACGATCAACTGGCTGGTGGTCCGTAATTCATCCAGCAGCCCGATCAGCCGGCCCAGGTTGGTGTCGTCCAGCGCCGCCTCGATCTCGTCCATCACGTAGAACGGCGAGGGCCGGGCCCGGAAAATCGCCACCAACAGCGCGACCGCGACCAGCGACCGTTCGCCGCCGGAGAGCAGCGAAAGGCGCTTGACCTTCTTGCCCGGCGGGCGGGCCTCGACCTCGATGCCCGTCGTGAGCAGGTTCTCCGGGTCGGTCAGTATCAACTTGCCCTCGCCGCCGGGGAACAGCGTCGAGAACACGACCTCGAACTCGCGGGCCGTATCGGCGAAGGCCGAGGCGAACACGTCGTGGATCCGCTCGTCGACTTCCTTGACCACGGTCAGCAGATCGCGGCGGGTCGCCTTCAGGTCCTCCAGCTGCTCAGAGAGGAACTTGTGCCGTTCCTCCAGCGCCGCGAACTCCTCCAGGGCCAGCGGGTTCACCTTGCCCAGCAGGCGATACTCGCGTTCCGCCTTCGACGCCCGCTTTTCGCACACGGCCCGGTCGTACGGACCGGGCGGCGGTTCGAGGACCTGCTCGCCGCGAGCCCGCGCCGTCTCGAACTCGGCCATTTCCGCCGCGGCCGGCGGCATCGGCACCTCGGGGCCGTACTCGGCGATCAACGCCTCCAGCTCGATGCCGTGCTCCTCGACCGCCTTCGTCTCCAGCGACTCCACCCGCAGCCGCTGTTCGGCCCGGGCCACCTCGTCCTTGTGCACGGCGTCGGTGAGCCGGTCCAGCTGGCCGGCCAGCTCACGGGTCGCGGTCCGGGTACTGGCCATCTCGGCATCCCGGCTTCGCTGCTGCGCCGACGCCGCGTCCCGTTCCGCCTCGGCCGCTGCCACGGACACGGCCAGCCGCTGGGTGATTTCGGCGCCGGTACGAGCCACCGCGCTGGCGATTTCGGCGCCACGGGCGCGGGCAATCCGGGCCGCTTCCAGCCGGGCTCTGGCCTCGCGTTCGGCCCGGGCCTGCCGTTCCAGGCCGTCGGCCCGCCCGGCCAGGGCGCGGGCCCGCTCCTCGGCGGTACGGACCGCGAGCCGCGCCTCGACTTCGGCCTGCCGGGCATCGGAAAGCGCCTGGGCCGCCTCGTCCCGCAGTTCGGTCGAGGGCTCCTCGTCGAGCGGGGCGTCCTGGGCCAGGTGCAGCCGCTCCTCCGCCTCTTCCAGCGCCCGCGTCGCCTCGGCCCGCAACTGGTCGGCCTTGTAGCGCGCCTGCTCCAGCCGCTCCGCTTCGGCCGCGGCCGAACGGGCCGCCGAGCCGAGATGCGCGAGTTGCTCGGCCACCGCCGACATCTTGGCGTCCGACTCGTGCAGCCGCGCCAACGCGCGGTCAACCTCGGCGGCGCACGCCTGCACCCGCGTCTTGGCCTCCTCCAGCGCACCCTGCAGGTGGGTACACCGGACGGTCGCCTCGTCCATCTTCTGCTGCGCCTCATCGACCGCGGCCTGCACCTCGATGACGCTGGGCGCACTGGTCGATCCGCCGACCGCCGCCGCCACACCGACCAGGTCGCCCTCGGGGGTCACCGCCCGTACCTCCGGCAACGCGGCCACCAACGCACCGGCCGCATCCAGGTCGGCCACGACAGCGACCCGATCCAGCGCCTTGCCCACCGCCGGCCGCAGCGCCTCCGGGGCGTGCACCAGATCCAGCGCCCAGCGGGCACCATCGGGCAGCGCCGGCCATCCGTCCCGCCCGGCCGCAAAGTCGGCGCCACCGATCAGCAGCGCGGCCCGGCCGGCGTCGTCGGACTTCAGCAGCCGCAGCGCGGTCTGGGCGTCGGCCGGTCCGGATACGGCGACCGCGTCGGCCAGCCCGCCGAGGGCCGCGGCCAGCGCCGCCTCGTGCCCGGTCTCCACGGTCAGCAGCGCCGCCACCGATCCGAGCAGTCCGGGCAACCGTTCCCCGGCGGCCAGAAGCGCACCGGCGCCGTCCTTGCGGTTCAGGCCCATGGCCAGCGCCTCGCGACGAGCCTGCCAGGCCGACCGGTCCCGCTCCGCTTCCCGTTCGGCGTCGGTCAGCTCGCGCAGCGTGTTCTGCGCCTCTTCGTGCGCGGCTACGGCGGCCTCGTGCACCTCGTCCAGTCCGAGCTCGCCGGCGTCCAGTTCGCCGACCTCGCTCTGCACTGTGTCGAACTCGGTCTGCGCCTGGGCGGCCCGCTCGTGCGCCTCGGCGGCGGCCGCGGCCAGCCGCTCGATCTCCTCCGCGCCGGCGGTGGTCTTCGACCGCAACGCGTCGACCTGACCGGCGAGCTTGGCCAGCCCTTCGCGGCGGTCGGCCGCCGCCCGGGTCGCGGCCACGATCGCCCGCTCGGCGTCGGCGACCCGCTTCTCCCATTCGGTCCGCTCGCTGACCGCGACCGACAGCTGCTCCCGCGCGTCGGTGAGCTCGGCCGCGACCTCGTCCTCGCGTTCCCGCATCGCCTCGGCCTCGGCCTCCAGCTCATCGGGATCGCGGCCGGCCGGCGTTTCGTCCGGCGGCGCGGCCAGGTACCGCTCCCGTTCGGCGGCCAACCGGACCGTGCCGGCGATGCGTTCGGACAGCGCCGAGAGCCGGTACCAGGTGTCCTGCGCGGCGGCCAACCGCGGCGCGTCGGCCGCGATCGCCTGCTCCAACTCGGCCTCGCGGGCCTGCGCCTCGGCCAACGCCGCCTCGACCTCGGTCCGCCGCTCCCGCATTGCGCTCTCGTCGGCTACGTCCTTCTCGATCGAGGTCCGTAGCGTGACGAGATCGTCGGCCAACAGACGCAAGCGCGCGTCGCGCAGTTCGGCCTGGATCGCGGCGGCCCGGCGTGCCACTTCGGCCTGCCGGCCCAACGGTTTGAGCTGCCGGCGCAACTCGGAGGTGAGGTCGGTCAATCGGGTCAGGTTGGCCTGCATGGCGTCGAGCTTGCGCAGCGCCTTTTCCTTGCGCTTGCGGTGTTTGAGTACGCCAGCGGCCTCTTCGATGAATCCGCGCCGATCTTCCGGACGCGACTGCAATACGGAGTCCAGCTGACCCTGTCCGACGACAACGTGCATCTCCCGGCCGATGCCGGAATCAGAGAGCAATTCCTGGATGTCGAGCAAACGGCAGGAGTCGCCGTTGATCTCGTATTCGCTTTCCCCGGACCGGAACATTCGCCGAGTGATTGATACCTCGGTGTAGTCAATTGGAAGCGCACCGTCAGTGTTATCGATGGTGAGCGTGACTTCGGCCCGCCCAAGCGGCGGCCGGCCGGCGGTGCCGGCAAAAATCACATCCTCCATTTTGCCGCCACGCAAGGCTTTCGCGCCCTGCTCGCCCAGCACCCAGGAGATGGCATCGACCACATTGGACTTTCCCGAACCGTTCGGCCCGACAACGCACGTCACACCGGGCTCGAGCCGCAATGTTGTGGCCGAGGCGAAGGACTTGAAGCCCTTAAGCGTCAGTGTTTTGAGGTGCACGGGACTCCGGGAAGGTCGACGGACAAGCCTGCGATCAAACCACGATGACTCCTACGGCGCACATAGTGCGCCGTAGGAGAGAATACCGGTGGGTATGCCGACAAGAACGCAGGGCACACGCAACGCGCCGTCTGCGCCGACGGGCGGGCAGGCATGACGGTCGGCAGCTCGGTCGCCTGAACGACCGGCAGCAAAAGGCCGACGCTGCTTAAGCTAGCGCCGGCTCGGAGATTTCAGACAGTTCCCGCAGATCGCTGTCGATTGCACCCGACTCGAGGTTATTGGCGACGCGATCTTCACGCTCCGCGCGAAGTCGAGTCACCTCGTCCTCAAGATTGCGTACTCGCGTACGCAAGTAGGTCAGCTCGTCAACTAGTCGACGATCCGGTACAGCAGCGATATGCCCGAACAAGGCCTTGGCCATCGGGGCGGCCTCCACGCGACGATGCGATTAGGTCGTAAACGCGTCCCTGCCCAAAAACCCCTGCAGTTTTATTGCCACTACGCTGCAGGCCGCTTGGGGACGCGCACGTACTGTCAAGAATCGCATGCACCAGGGAGCCTGGTCAAATCCGCCGCGCTCTCGTCGCAAGCCAATATTCCGGAGCACGCTTAACGGGTACGAAATGCTGTGAGATCGCCCCGGGCCGCGCTCCAGCGCTCCACGACGCGGGTTACCCGGCCCGGTGTACGGCGGCCACGCAGCACCCCGAGCAACTGCTGACAGGCGCTCGTCGGACCCTCCGCGATCACCTCGACCGTACCGTCGGGCAGGTTCGTCGCCGAGCCGACCAGGCCCAGCGCCGTGGCCTGCTCGCTCGTCCACCAGCGGAAGCCGACGCCCTGGACGCGCCCGTGCACCCAGGCGGTGACGCGGCTCGTTTCCGGCTCGCCCGCCATCAGGCCCGGGCCCGGCGTGGGCGTGGCTGGCATCGTGGGCAGCTGAAGCTCGACCGGTTCATGAACGCATCCCGTCGGATCGGCGTGCCGCAACGGTGGCAGGGCAGGTCGCGCCGGCCGTACACGTCCAGCGACCGGTCGAAGTACCCGCTCTCCCCGTTAACGTTCACGTACAACGAGTCGAACGACGTACCACCAGCAGCCAACGCATCGGACAACACGTCCCGTACGGCCGCCAGCAACCGGGCGATCTCGGGGCGACGCATCGTCTCGGTCGGCCGCAGCCCGTGCAACTTGGCCCGCCACAGCGCCTCGTCAGCGTAGATATTGCCAATACCCGAGACCAGGTTCTGGTCCAACAAAGCCCGTTTAAGCGCGGTATGGCGACGGCGTAACGCCACGCTGAACAATTCGTCGTCGAACTCCTCGTCGACCGGATCCCGCGCTATATGGGCGATCGGGCCCGGCAACTCGGCACCACCGACCTCATAGGACAGTCCGCCGAACGTCCGTTGATCGACAAATCGCAGTTCGCTCTCACCGTCGGCGAAGCGCATCCGTACCCGCAGGTGAGTTTCATCCGGCGCGGCAACCGGTTGCACGAGCAACTGACCACTCATGCCCAGGTGCGCGAGCACGGCATCGCCGGAATCCAGCGGCAGCCACAGATACTTGCCACGCCGGCAAGCGTCCAGAACCGTACGGCCGGTGAGCGCGGCGGCGAAGTCGACCGGACCGGCCAGGTGCCGCCGTACCGCCCGCGGATGACTCACCTCGACGGCGGTCACGGTCCGGCCGGCCACGAACTTGGCCAGGCCGCGCCGGACCACCTCGACCTCAGGCAGCTCTGGCATGGCCGGTACGGCTCAGCTGTTGCTGCGCTGCTCGGCGCGCTGGCTCAACGTGTTCCAGGCCCGCTCGGCCGCCTTCTGCTCGGCCTCTTTCTTGCTCGAGCCGGCGCCCTCGCCCAACGCTTCGCCATGCACCCGGGCGATCGCGGTGAACGCCTTCTGGTGATCCGGACCGGTCTCGGCGATGACGTAGTCGGGTGCGCCCAGATCCATCGACGCCGACAGCTCCTGCAGGCTGGTCTTCCAGTCCAGACCGGCGCCACGCCGGGCCGCATCGGCCATCAACGGGTCGAACAGGCGGTGCACCACGCCGGCCGCGGCCTCCGGGCCCTGGTCGAGGTGAATCGCGCCGAGCACAGCTTCCAGTGCGTCGGCCAGAATGCTCGCCTTGTCCCGGCCGCCGGTCGTCTCCTCGCCCCGGCCCAGGCGCAGGTGCGCGCCCAGTCCGCCCGGACCCAAGCTGCGTGCCACCGAAGCCAACGCCCGCATGTTGACCACGGAAGCCCGCAGCTTCGCCAGCTGTCCCTCGGGCAGGTCGGGATGATCCCGATACAGCGCGTCGGTAACGACCAGTCCGAGAACCGCGTCGCCGAGGAATTCCAGCCGCTCGTTATGCGGCAGGCCACCGTTCTCGTAGGCGAAGGAGCGGTGCGTCAGCGCGCGCTCCAGCAGCCCGGCGTCGACGGTGACGCCCAGTGCCTTCTCCAGGTCGGCCGTGCTATTGGCCGGCCCGTCCGCTCTACTGGCCATAGGCCCGCGGGTCAGGCCGTGACGACCCTGCCGGCGTATTGCCCGCAGGTAGGACACGCACGGTGTGGGAGAGTCGGCTGGCCGCAGGCACGGTTGCTGCACGTCACCAACGTGGGTGCCGTGGTCTTCCATTGCGAGCGACGGGCGTGCGTGTTCGCCCGCGACTTCCTCCGCTTGGGAACGGCCACTGCTAGCTCTCCTGACTGTTACGCCCGCCGGCACCAGCCGGCGGATCATTCGGCTCTTCGGTGGCGAACCGCTCGGCCAGAGCGGCCCACCGTGGGTCGATCACTTCGTGGCTGTGCCCGGCCGGCAGGTCATCCAGGCGCTCCCCGCAGGTCGCGCACAAGCCCTGACAGTCGTCCCGACACAACGGAAGCAGTGGCAACGACAACACCACCGCATCCCGTACCGCCGGTTCGAGGTCGATCAGGTCGCCCTCAATCCGGCGCACCTCATCTTCCTCCGTGGTCTCAGCCGACGTGCTGTCCGGGTAGGCGAACAGCTCGTCGATCCGGGTCACCACCTCAACGCTGACCGGCGCCAGGCAGCGCACGCACTCCCCACTCGCCTGCGCGGTGATGGTGCCGGAGACGTAAACGCCCTCGACAACCGACTCCAGTCGCAGGTCCAGTGTGAGCGGCGAACCCTCGCCGACTCCGATCGACTCCACTTCCAGCGCGGCGGGCGCGGGCACCGTACGCCCCAACGGAAGCATTGACCCGGGGCGCCGGCCGAGCTCGCGGGTGTCGAGCACGAGCGGGCGTCGAGGGTCGAGACGCAGCTGCGTTGTCTTGTTTTCGCGCATACCAAACCAGAAGTGACGAGACCGACGGGTAAGGGTACCTGACCCGGTTGTCCAACGTCGATTCGCCGCGCGTTGTGCCCGACCAATTGCGACAGTCGAGTGTGGACAACCGCCGCGGCTCAGCCGAGCCGCTCCGGGGCGCCGCCGGTCCGCAGCGCGGCCCGGCCCTTCTCGACCGAGCTGAGCGTCTTGGTCATCAGGTCGCCCAACGAGGCCAGCCGCTCGTCCACGTACGCGGTCGCCTCGGCTCGTTTGCGCTCGGCTGCCTCCCACGCCTCGCGGCGCATCTCGTCCGAGTCGGCCTGGGCCTGGGCCTTGATCTTGGCCGCCTCGGACAGCGCGTCGGAACGGATCTGGTCGGCCGCGGCCAGGGCGGACTGATGGATGGTGGTGGCCATCAACAGCCGGTCGTGTTCCATCTGGGCGTCGTTGACCAACTGCTCGTACTGGCGTTGCCCGGCCAGGGCCAGCCGCTCGTATTCGGCCCGGCCCTCGCCCACCAGGTGCTCATGCTCGGACTGCGCGGCCGCCCGCAATTGGTCGTGCTTGGCGGTCGCCTCGGCCATGGTCCGGTCGGACTCGGCGTGCGCGAGCGAGATCAGCCGGTCGTGCTCGGCCTTCGCCTCCGAGAGCATGGTGTTGGCCCGGTCCTGGGCGTCGGCCAGCATCCGGTCGCGCTGCGCGAGTACGGCCCCGGCGTCCTTCAGCTCGGCCGGGAACGCTTCCCGGATGTCATCGAGCAGGTCCAGCGTCGTGGACCGGGTCACCATGCAGGACCCGGACATGGGCACGCCCCGCGCAGTCTCCACGATCTGCACCAACTCATCGAGACTGTCGAAAACCCGGTACACGTCTACTCCCTAGCTGCGTTCAGAAATCGAGCCGCCAGTCGGCTGGCCACGCTCGCCGGCACGAGCGCACCGACGTCGCCTCCGCTGGAGGCGACGTCCTTCACCAAGCTGGACGACAGGAAGCTGTGCCGGTTGTTTGTCGCCAGGAACACGGTCTCGACGCCGGCGAGCTGATCGTTCATCTGGGCCATCTGCAGTTCGTACTCAAAGTCACTGACGGCACGCAGGCCCTTCACGATCACCGGAATCGCTTGTGTACGGCAGTAATCGACGAGCAGGCCCTGGAAGGACTCGACCCGTACGTTGTCCAGATCGGACGTCGCCTCACGTAGCATCGCCAACCGTTCGTCCACTGTGAACAGTCGTGATTTGCTCTGGTTCTGGCCGACTACCACGCGCAAGTCGTCATAAAGTCGGCTGGCGCGCCTGATGATGTCCAGGTGACCATTCGTCACCGGGTCGTATGACCCTGGACATACCGCGCGTCTCATGATCGGCGACCGTACCAAAGGGTTGCCTCTCCGTAATCGCGAGACTTCAGAGTACGCACGCCCGGCGGCCATTCCGGTTCGCGGCTGCGCCGGTCCCGCTCCACCACAAGCACGGCATCGGCGCTCAACCAGCCGTTTTCCGCCAGGTCGGCCAGCAACGCGTCGAGCCGTTCATCGGTCTCCCGGTAGGGCGGGTCGGCGAAGACGACATCGTAGGGGCCATCGACCGGCGGGGCGGCCGCGACCCGTTCGGCTTGGGCGATCATGACCCGGGCCGCGGTCGCGGCCAGGCCGGACGCGTTGCGCTTGATCGTGGCGGCTGCCTTTTGATCGGTTTCAACCAGCAGCACGCGGGCGGCGCCCCGGGAGGCCGCTTCAAGACCGACCGCGCCGGAACCGGCGTAAAGATCGAGAAAGGCGGCACCACGTAGATCGACCAAGCCGGCCAGGGTGTTGAACAGTCCCTCGCGCGCCCGCTCAGAGGTCGGTCTGGTCCCCCGGCCCGGTGGAACGAGCAGCACCCGACCACCCAGATCACCGCCGACGATGCGCGTCACCGCACAAGGGTATTGCGCGCCCGTCTGCGATGTCCGGTACCGTCCCCGATCCGCGTGCCGCAGACCAGAAGGCACCACAAACAGAACAGGAAACACACCGGTGCGCCATGTGGTTCCGTCCTGTATCCAATTAATCAGCTGTTCGGGACGAGAACAAGACTTGATCTTGCCCGCGGTACTCCGCACACTCATCAAGTTCTCGCCCATGGTCTATGGAGTGTGATGACAGCCCCATCCTCGACTGTCGAGTCGGAAATCGCGCGCGAACAGGAGTACGTCGACCGGGTTTATGAAGCGGTGGAAGCGATGGCCGAATCGGCCCGCGCCATCGCCGCGGAAGGTCACGCGCGGGCCCGGATCGACGACGCCGACGGCGTCAAGCGCGACCACTACCACCGGTTCGTCGAGCGCGACGCCCTCGTCAATCACGCCCAGCAGCGGCTGGCCCGGATCAACGCCGAGCACTCCGGCCTGGTTTTCGGGCGCATCGACCGCAACACCGGAGAAACCGACTACATCGGACGACTCGGGGTCTGGGACGACGACTACAACTCGCTGGTGATCGACTGGCGGGCGCCGGCCGCTTCGGTCTTCTACCGGGCGACCCCGGTCGATCCGCTCGGCGTCGTTCGCCGCCGGGTGCTGCGCAGCCTGGGCGAAAAGGTCATCGGGGTCGAGGACGACCTACTCGATCCAACGGCCGATGACACGGGACTGACGCTGATCGGCGACGGCGCGCTGCTGAGCGCGGTGAGCCAGGCCCGCGGCCGGACTATGCGCGACATCGTCGCGACGATCCAACACGAACAGGACGAGGCGATCCGCGGCCCGGGCACCGGCGCGACGCTCATCACCGGCGGCCCCGGTACCGGCAAGACCGTGGTGGCGCTGCACCGGGCGGCGTACCTGCTGTACTCGGACCGGCGGCGGTTCGAGAGCCGCGGCGTGCTGGTGATCGGACCGTCGGCGGCGTTCATGCACTACATCGAGCGCGTGCTGCCCTCGCTCGGCGAGCAGTCGGTGACGCTGCGCTCCTTGGGCGAGGTCATCGATGACATCGATGCCACCCGCCGCGATCCGGCCGCGGTTGCCGCCGTGAAGGGGTCGCTGCGGATCCGGACCGTGCTGCAGCGGGTGGCCCGGGATCACCCGCCGGGCGCGGCGGAGGAGTTCCGGCTTTTCGTGGCCGGCCGGGTGTTGCGCCTGGACGCGCGTGAGCTGGGCAAGATCCGGACCCGGCTGTTGGGGCGCGGAGCGCGACGCAACCACGCCCGGGCCGGCGCGGTGCGTTCGATGCTGGCCGCGTTGTGGCGGCAGTTCAGCTCGGACGGTGCGACCACGATGGAGCGGGAGGAGTTCGAGGCCGACCTGCGCGAGCGGGGCGAGTTCCGCGAATTCGTCCGGGCGTGGTGGCCGACCCTGCTGCCCTCGGACGTGCTCGGCTGGCTGCGCGACGACCCGGCCCGGCTGACCCGGCACGCCCAGGGCGTACTGACCGAGAAGGAAACCGACCTGCTCAGCCAGTCGTGGTCCGGCGCGGCGGACTGGTCGGTCGAGGATGTGGCGCTGCTGGATGAGTTGCGGGCAATTCTGGGGGTGCCGCGGGTGAGCGCGCCCGTACCGAGCGCGGACGAGGGCGACGTCCAGGAGCTCACGACCGCGGTCGAGCGCGAATACGGCACCCGCGAGCGGTTCGAACGGCCGGCGGACTACGACGAGTACGCGCACGTTCTGGTCGACGAGGCGCAGGACCTGTCCCCCATGCAGTGGCGGATGATCGGCCGGCGCGGTCAGAACGCCAGCTGGACCGTGGTCGGCGATGCGGCACAGAGCTCCTGGCCCGACCCGGCCGAGGCCCGTACGGCAATGGAGTCGGCGCTCGGGAATGGGCCGCGGCGCACCTACCGGCTCACCACCAATTACCGGAACTCGGCCGAGATCTTCGATTTCGCCGGCGCGTTCATTCGTACCGTCACCCCGGACGCGGATATCCCGAAAGCCGTACGTAGCACGGGAATCGAGCCCGAACACGTGGTGGTCGCGGACAATTCGCTGGGTTCGTCGGTCAGCGCGGCGGTTGTTTCGCTGTTGGATGCGGTCGAGGGCACGGTTGGCGTTGTCGCTGGCGAGGCTCGGCACGCGGGCTTGCGCGGTGCGCTGCCGGATGATGAGCGGGTCAGCCTGGTCACGCCGTTGGACAGCAAGGGTATGGAGTACGACGGCGTCGTCGTGGTCGAGCCGGGTGAGATCAGCGCCGAATCGACAATGGGTCCGCGCATTCTTTACGTCGCGCTGACCCGGGCCACCCAGCGGCTGGTCACCGTGGGCACGCTGCCCAAGGAGGTCTGGCTCGGCATCTGAGCTGGGCCGACTTAATGTGCCGACTTAATGTGCCGGCTTAATGTGCCCGTCCCGGGGTTGCGGGGCCGGCCCGACCTATGTGCAGCGAACGTGACAACAGAGTGGTTATTGACCAACTAAACCGCCCTGGTGTCACGTTCGCTGCAGTAATAGGCCTGCCAGGTACGGACAGCGAATACGGTGCTGCGGCCCGCTGGCACGAGCGGCCCCGCACTATCGCAGCCGGCCGCGACGAGGCCGGCCGCGACGAGGCGGCTCCGACGAGGCGGCTCCGACGAGGCCGGCTCCGACGAGGCCGGCTCCGACCCGGCCGGCTCCGACCCGGCCGGCCCGACCCGGCCGGCCCGACCCAGCCGGCGGCTCCTAGTAACGCCACTGGGCGCGAGTGCTCGCGATATAACACCCGGTTCGTTCGTCGAGCGCAATATTGCAGCGAACGTGACACCAGCGTCGCCCAAGGCCTCCACCGCCACCCTCCTGTCACGTTCGCTGCACCAACGCACTTTCCGATGACGTCGAACGGCACGGGCCCAATCCGTTCAAGCCGCATTGAGTACGAGGTAGGAAAACCCGAGCGTCGCACACGTTTCTTTAATGGTGGCCAACTCCGGCCAATTTCATCACGCCACTCACTTCGTTATCGCCGAATTGCCGGCACCGTTAGTCCACATTGGATTCTACAGTGGACAAATATCAGTCCACTGAGGACAAAACCATAGGTATTTGTCCGAATTATCCACTGGTGCAGGTACGATTCGGAAGCTACATTTGGTCACGCAACGCCTTCGGTCGACCACAAAGCGTTGGCACAGCGGGTCGCAGAAAGCTGCACCCCACTGATGAAAGGGTCTCATCGTGCCACAGCTTCCTACTGGCGGTTTGCTCGACACTGTCCTCGTCCTGCTGAATGGACTCGGGCTGATCTCCCTGCCGCAGCTACCGGTTTCACCACCGGCATAATGCATTGACGTTGACAACGCCGATGCAACATCGGTAGTCGGCGCCGCAACAATACGGTGGCTTAGCCGTATGGAATATACGCAGCGGCTTCTGGTGAGGGCAGCAGCAGCGACGTATACCCGTTCGATGTCGACGGGCACTCACGGAAAAGTGTGGGTGAATTCCAGCTAGGCGGTCATCGAGCTGAATGCGGTGTGCCTTCCCACGTTGTGTTCCCCCAAAACACAGTCGTCGGAGTCAACGAGACCGCTTTCACGCCTGTTCGCCGCTGTCGGAAGGTCGCCGTCGACAGCAATTGCTGTCACCTTTCGACGGTGGCGCACAGGTGCAATTGACATTAATTAATACGCGAAATAGTCAACCTTCCCGCGTATCGAGGTGATCCCCATCTCCGGCCGGCGTGCCGCGCGCTTCCTGAGTGGCGCGCGGCACGCCGGATCGGAGCCAAAAGCGCCTCGTAGACAAGCGAAACCCCGGCACCGCACCGGATCCCAACCTCCCGGGGTGGTTTCTCTTTAACTCCCCGAACGGCGCGCCAGCCCTCCCAAAAGTTGATCATGAAGTTCGCTGCGCGACACGCCGGCGACACGCCGAGGAAAACGTCGGAAACTCCATGATCAACTTTGCAAAAGGGGCCGCGGTAGCGCAGTTGCGTGCCAGGTTCGACTTTCGCGCGGTCGCGCGGGGAGTTCGGAATTGGGCCATTGGTATCGCGTAATGCTGGCGTATCAGCCCTTTTCCAGGAATTCGGCTCGTTCCTTTTCCGCGATCGCCGCGACCTCGGCCGCCAGCCGCGGATAATCGCGTAATTCAGGATCGGCATCGACGATCGCCGTCGCCTCTTTACGGGCATCGGCAATAAGCTGCTCGTCGTGCTGCAGCGAAAGCATGCGCAGACCGCTGCGCCGACCGGATTGGGCCGAGCCGAGAACATCGCCCTCCCGGCGCTGTTCCAGATCCAGCCGGGCCAGCTCGAAACCATCCACTGTGGACGCAACCGCGGCCAGCCGCTCCCCGGCCGGCGTCACCGACGGCATCTCGGTCACCAGCAGGCACAGGCCGGGGGCGCTGCCCCGGCCGACCCGGCCACGTAACTGATGCAGCTGCGATACGCCGAACCGGTCGGCATCCATGATCACCATGACGGTTGCGTTCGGCACGTCCACACCGACCTCGACCACAGTCGTGGCCACCAACACGTCGACCTCGCCGGCAGCGAACCGGCGCATCACCGCGTCCTTGTCGTCGGCCGGCAGCCGGCCGTGCAACACCTCGACCCGCAAGCCAGACAGCGGCCCCTCGGCCAGCTCCGGCCCGACATCGAGCACGGCCAACGGCGGCCGGCGCTCGTCCTCGCCCTCGGCGCCCTCGTCGAGAACGTCGTCCTCGTCATGCGCCTCACCGATCCGCGGACACACCACGTACGCCTGGTGTCCGGCCGCGACCTCTTCCCGGATCCGGGTCCAGGCCCGGTCCAGCCAGGCCGGGTGTTCGGTCACCGTCACCACGGTCGTCGCGATCGGCGACCGGCCACGCGGCAACTCGCGCAGCGCCGAGGTCTCCAGGTCGCCGAATACCGTCATCGCCACGGTCCGTGGGATCGGCGTCGCCGTCATCACCAGTACGTGCGGCGGCTGATCGGCCTTACTGCGCAAGGCATCGCGCTGCTCCACGCCGAACCTGTGCTGCTCGTCGACCACCACCAAACCCAGGTCGGCGAACTGCACCTTCTCCTGGATCAGCGCGTGCGTACCGACCACGATGCCGGCCGCGCCGCTGGCCGCGTCAAGCAACGCCGCGCGCCGGGCCGCCGTCGGCAACGAACCGGTCAGCAACGTGACCCGGGTCGCCACCTCGGCCGAGTCCAGCTCACCGGCCCGGGCCCGCGGACCGAGCAGATCCCGCAGCGACCGGGCGTGCTGCGCCGCCAAAACCTCGGTCGGCGCCAACAGCGCGGCCTGCCCGCCGGCGTCGACGACCTGCAGCATCGCCCGCAACGCCACCAACGTCTTGCCGCTACCGACCTCGCCCTGCAGCAACCGGTGCATCGGGTGCTCGGCCGCCAACTCCTCGGTCAGCACCGCCCCGATCTCGCGCTGGCCACCGGTCAACGTGAACGGCAGCTCGGCGTCGAACCCGGCCAAGAGGCCGTCGGCCCGCGGCGGCCGGGCGGTGGCCGGCCGGGACGCGGCGGCACTACGCCGTTGCGCCAACGTCAGCTGCAGCGTGATGGCCTCGTCCCACTTCAACCGCTGCTTGGCCCGGCCGACCGCGGCGTGGCTGGACGGGCGGTGGATGTCGTGGACCGCGGTGGACCAGTCAACCAGGCCGTGCCGGGCCTTCAGCTCGTCCGGCAACGGGTCGTCGGGCAGATCGATCAACCCCAGCACCGCCTGTACGGCCTTGGCGATCTGCCACGACGCCATCTTCGCGGTGGCCGGGTAGATCGGGATCAAGCCGCCGGCGAACTCCTCGATCGACGTCCCCGAACCGTTCAGCGGCTCGTACTCCGGGTGCGCCAACTGCCGTTCGGAATTGAACGTACTGACCTTGCCGGCGAACAGCGCCCGCGTCCCGACCGCCAGCCGCCGCTCATGCATCGGGGTCTGGTTGAAGAAAGTCAGCTTGAGCCGACCGCGGGTGTCCCCGACCACGACCTCCAGCAGCCGACCGCGCCGGCTGCGCATCTGCCGCGACCGCACAGAAAGCACCTCGGCGACCACGGTCACCTGCTCGCCGACCGTCAACGCGGCCAGGTCGGTCAGCTCGGCCCGTTGGGCGTACCGCCGCGGGTAATGGCGCAGCAGGTCGCCGACGGTGTGGATCTCCAGCGCCTCAGCCAAGGCCTTCGGCACCTTGGGCACCACCTTGACCACCGGTGTTGTGAGGTCAACCTGCACGGCTATTCCACTCCGATCAACAGTCCGGGGCCCGACCAGAGGTGAGCCTGCACCTCGACGGTCGGATGCGCATCCGCCAGATGCCGCCGCACCGCGTCGGCCAACGTCCCACCCAGCAGTGTCACCAGCTCACCGGAGCTCGCCAGCATTTTGTCCAGCAGGGCCGCGGCTACGCTTTCCGGCCTGGCTCCGATGAGTACGACATCATCCTCGGCCAGCCCGAGTACGTCGCCGGGTCGGCACCGGCCGGCGCTGGTCTGGGCCTCCTGGTCGGCCCGCCGTACCTCGCCCCACCGGGTCGCGGCCGCCGCCTCTGCCATCGCCACCACCGCGTCGGCGAACTCCAGACCTGGGTCGTGCACCGCCACCGCCGAGAGCGCCTGCACCGGCGACCGCAGTGGTACGACCGCGACCTCCACTCCAGCCTGCCGCAACGCCGCGGCCGCCTCGTACACCCGGGCCGACTTCCCCGCCGCTACCAGCACCACCGACGGCGTCACCGCCGCGGCCTGGATCGCGGCCGATTCGTCGTCCTCAAGCACCACCACGTCCTCGGCCACCAGCAACGAACCGACCACCGGCCCGGGCGCCACCACGATCAACGACCGACTGCGCCCCTCCGCCGGCAGCGCCTCAATGCGGATCTGGCGCGGGCGACCGTCCTGCAGCGCGGCCTCGATCGCCGCGCCGGCATCGTCGGCATGCACGTGCACCGCCCACTCACCGGCGGCCAGCGGCGCGGTCACCACCGAATCGCCCAACGCGTCGAGGCGCTCACGCAGGTCCTCGATCCGGTCGGTACGCAGTACGTACTGCACCTCGTACCGGAACCGGGCGTGCGCCGTACGACAGGCCGGTACGGAATCCAGCAGCAGCGGCCGGGCCGGCTCGCCGGTCAGCACGCCGACCAACGCATCCAGCAGCAGGCATACGGCCCGCCCGCCGGCATCGACCACGCCCGCCCGCCGTAGCTCCGGGAGCTGCTCGCGCGTCGCCAGCAGCGCCTCACCCGCGGCCCGGGCCGCTGATCGGGCCAGCTGGGTGAGCGACTCGCCCGTATCGACACCCGCCGCCGCCGCCGCGACGGTCAACGCCGTGCCCTCCACCGGGCGGGCCACCGCCGCGTACGCGCGGTCTGATCCGCGCCGGAGGCCCAACCGCAACCGGTCCGCGCTCAGGCCGGCGTCGTGGGCCTCGGCCAGGATGCCGTCCAGGAACTCGGCCACGATGATCCCGGAATTGCCGGTAGCTCCGGCCGCCAACGAGCCGGGGCCATCGAGCGCCCCCTGCAGGGTGCGCAGCACGTTCGCTCCGGTGTCGTGATCGGGTACGGGAAATACGTTCAGCGCGTCCAGCTCGGCCCGGTGCTCCTCGACCAGTGCGGTCGCCGCCGCCAGCCACGAGCGCACGCCGGCCGGATCGAGTTGGTCCACCCGATCACCCCCTTCGGCGCGCAGCGAGGATAGTTGTTGTCGCGGACAATTCTCCCCAAGGCCGGGCTCGGTTTGGTCGAGGTGAACGGGTGTCGCTAGACTGTTTCTCTGGCTCCGGGGTCCCGGGGCTAGTCTGCTGTTCGGTGGCCTGATTTCGCTCGGCCACAATTCGTGCGAGTTGGGGAGTTTCACGTGGCTAGCGTCTGTGACGTCTGTGGCAAGGGGCCGGGCTTCGGCATGTCGGTCTCGCACTCCCACCGGCGTACGCATCGCCGGTGGAACCCGAACATCCAGACCGTGCGCGCCACGGTCGCTCCGGGCACCGTTCGCCGGGTCAACGTCTGCGCCTCCTGCCTGAAGGCCGGCAAGGTCACCCGCGGCTGACCGCTCCGGTCACGGCGGCCTGGCGGCCGCCTCCTCGTGGTCCGCGGCCGACTGCAGCCACCGATGCGGGTACAGCACGATCGCCACGATGATCGCAATGCCCGCGCCTACCGCGATGTCGGTTGTACGTAGGTAGGCGGCGCTCCAGTCGCCGCGTACCAGCACGTTGCTCAGCAGCACTGACAGCGGCGCGATCAGTACGACGAACAGCGCGAGCGAGCGCCGGCTTACCGCCTCGGTCACGATGAGCCCGGCCAGGGCAACGGCCAGCAGCATCCAGACGCCGGTCACGGTCGCCGCGACCGCACCGGCCGCCACCGCGCCGGCTACCGCTCCGCCTGCCCGCAGCACCGCACTGCGGACAGTGTCCTGGTAGCCAGGCTTGAGCACGACCAGCGCGCCCGTCACCAGCCAGACCCCGCCTGAGTTCGGGGTGAACGGGACGACGGCCAGGGCGATACCGCCGGCGATCGCGAGCGCGGCGGACCGGCGGACCACGGCCGTGTCGAGGTGCACGCGCCGGCGGGTGACCAGATTCGACCAGGGCTCGGGCAATTCGTCGGTCCGGTGATGAACGGTGGCCGCCTCCAGCCAGGTGAGCACCATGGCGAAGACCCCGCCCAGCGCGACGGGCAGCACGACGTCAAGGACATTCAGCCCGGCCGCCGCGACGCCAATGACGTAACCGAACGAAACCAGCATCCCCAACAGCGCGGCGTCCCGGCCGAGCGCCGCCGCCAACCCGCCGAGTAGCAGCACCAGCGCGCCGATCACCACCACGGCTGGCCGGTTCGTACCGGCCGCCATGCCCAGCATCGTCAGAACGGCGACGCAGAACGTGGCCGGGACCATCCACCACATCCGCTGCCGGTAGGACGCATCCGGCTTGGCGTTGCCGACGATGAACGCACCGACCCCGACCAGCAGCCCGAGCCTCGGATACCCGACCGCCACGCCCGCGGCCACCGGGATCAAAAGGGCGCAAGCCAGCCGATATCCATTTGTCCAGTCGTTGCGTCCCGGAGCCGCCGACCAGAGCAGCGCCCGGATATCGCGAGTCGGGCCCACCGTACTTCCCCCGTTGATCACTGGAACGCCAGCAATCTCGAAATAAATTTGGGGCCGCGTACATCTTGCTGTCAAGCGGGACCGGGCCGATCAAGCCCGCGATAACCGACCGTCCTCAAATGACTGACTTATTCAAGTATTAACGCCAAATCCCCTGTCCACTCCAGAATCACCCAGCCACATAAGGGTTTCCGGGCATATAGTCCATTGTGGACAGTAAGTATCAGCGTTTCACGCCACATGCCTTGGCCGCATCCACGATCAGACCGACCACTGTGGACCACGGCACCACCGTCGTGTCGATCACGAGGTGATAGTGCCGGCATTCGGTCGCGTCGCAGCGATACAGCTGGCGGACGTACGTCTCCCGGGCCGCGTCGTTGGTCCGGGCTTCGCGCTCGGTGTCCTTCGGGCTCTGGCCGGTCCGGGCCGACAGCGCCTGCACCCGCCGTTTCAACGGACCGGTCAACCGCACGTGCAGCGCGTCTGGTTCGTCGGCCAGCACGATCGCGGCAGCCCGGCCGAGGATCACGCCGCCCCGGTCCGCGGCCTCGTGCAGCACCTGCTCGGTCTGCTTCTGGAACGTGCGCTCATCGGGCACGGCAGCACCGAACGGACCCACCCCGGCCGCGTCCGGGACGAACGACATCGTGGACAGCAGCCGCCACCACCCGGTGTCGACCTTTTCGTCCTTCTCCTCGGCGTCGCGCACCGGAATCCCCAGCCGGCCGGCCACGCTGACCGGAATGGCCCGGTCGACGAACGGAAGGTCGAGCGCGGCGGCGACCGCCGGCCCGATCTCGCTGCCGCCGGCACCGAACGCCGCCGAGATCGTCACGACTCCCATGTCTGCCTCCTGCCCGCTGCGGTCGTGTTGCGCAATACAACCGCTTTTCCCCGGGGAGCGGGGTTAGCAACACGCTCAGGCGAAGTGGTCGTATCCGCCAGCATCGCGGGCTACACCGTCCACGTACACCCCGTGTCCGGGCACGACCGACCCGACCCGGTGCCACGGCGCCGGCAGTTCGACGGTGGCGGCGAAGGTGGCCGCGAGAGCGTGGTCCTCACCGCCCTCCAGCAGCCAGCTCATCGGGTCGGCGCCCAGCGCCCCGGCGACGTCACGCAGCTTGTCCGGGACCGTGAACCGCTCGGTGTCGAGGTTGATCCGGACGCTGCTGGCCTTGGCGATGTGGCCGAGGTCCTGGATCAGGCCGTCGCTGACATCGCACATCGCGGTCGCGCCCAGCTTGAGTGCGTGCGGTCCTTCGGCGTACGGCGGTTCCGGGCGACGGTGCGCGTTCACCACCGCTAACGGCGAACGGAATCCGCGGGTCAGCACGACCAGGCCGGCCGCGGACCACCCCAACCGCCCGGCCACCGCGACGATGTCGCCGACGTGCGCACCGCCGCGGGTCACCGGCTGCGCACCGGCCAGGTCACCGAATGCGGTGAGCGTCAACGCGATCAGGTCGGCCCGCACCACGTCCCCGCCGACCACGGCGGTCCCGGCCCGGGCGCACTCATCGCGCAATCCATCGGCCAACCCGTCGGTCCATTTCACCGACGTCTCTGCCGGCAAAGCCAGTGCGACCACCACACCGGTCGGCCGCGCACCCATCGCCGCGATATCCGCGACCGCCTGCGCGGCGGCCTTATGGCCAATGTCCTCGGCACTCGACCAGTCGCGGCGGAAATGCCGCCCCTCGAACAGGCTGTCGGTCGAGACCACGACCCGGCCGTCGGCCGCGGGCAGCACCGCGGCGTCGTCTCCCGGTCCCAGCAGCGCCTGACCCGCAGCACCGAGCCGCGCCACGAACCGATCGATCAACCCGAACTCGCCGAGCTGCCCGACCGTCTCCGGTGGCGTTGCCGAACCCGTATTCATGATCCCCCGACCCTCCCTGGATCGACCTGCGGACTGGGCAATGCGGTAGGTTCTTACATCGATCCCTGCCTCGACGACGAAAGGGCGCGCCGTGGTCCACGCGTACATCTTGATTCAGACCGAGGTGGGGAAAGCAGCCGCGGTGGCACAGGAGATCTCCAAGCTGGCCGGAGTGGCGCTCGCCGAGGACGTTACCGGTCCCTACGACGTGATCGTGCGGGCCGAGGCGCGCAACGTCGACGAGTTGGGGAAGCTGGTCGTCGCCCGAGTGCAGGGCGTCGAGGGCATCACACGTACACTGACCTGTCCGGTCGTGCACCTGTAAACCGTCCCGTTCTCCCGTAGTTGAGCCTGTCATCGCTAACGAACCACACCCCCGTCACGCCGCTGTCATCGCGACCGCCGTCGCGTTGCCGGTCGTCGTGCTCCTCGCCCTCGGCCTGTTCTTCATCGGAAAGCACAACGGCGGCGACAACACCAAGGCCGCGGGCACGTCCTCGGCCAACCCGACCGTGCCGGCCAAGTCGTATCCGCCGGTCGACGTCTCGCCGGTGCCGCGGACCTCGGAGGCGGACAAACTCTGCCCGCAATTCCTGGCCGCATTGCCCAGCACGATGGAAAAGCAGGGGCGTCGGCGGGTCAACGCGCAGGACCAGTACTTCCTGGCCTGGGGCGCGCCGCCGGTGATCGTGCAGTGCGGGGTGCCGCGGCCGAGCGGGTTCAAGGTCGGTACGTCCACCATCGACATCACGCCGGCCGACCCGAAAGCCGGGACGGTGCGCTGGTTCCAGACCCCGACGACGGACCAGACCGGGCTGTGGACCGCGGTTGACCGACCGGTCTACGTCACGGTCACGGTGCCCGATGGCGGCGATACGACCGGCGATTTGCAGGCCGTGGGCGAGGCGATCCTCAAGACGTTGCCGGCCGCCCCGGTCCGGCCCGGCTCCTAAGTGCCCAGCTTCTAAAGCGCCCGGCTTCTAAAGCGCATAGTCGCGGGTCTCCGAAAGAACGACCACGCCGCCGACCTCGGCCGTACCGCCTGGCCCCGGGCGCGCCCGCAACACCGACCCGACCCCCTGCCGGATCACGATCGGCCGGCCCAGCAACGTAACCAGCCGTACCGCCGCCGCGCCGGTCGCCTCGTCCTCGGCGATCCCCAGCGCGGAGACGAAGACCCGGGACCGGACGATGCCCGCGGCCTCGTCGATCCAGGCCCACGCGTCCAGGTGCGCGTTCTCCGGCGGACTCAACGCGTCGATCTGCGCCGGCCCGTCGTACTGCCGCAACTCGAACGGCGGCGTCCACTCGGCCCGGCCGCGGATCCACCGGATCCCATCGGCATCGACCCAGGTCGGCACCTCACCGGCCGGCGGACGCAACACATCGACCGGGATTCCCTGCTCCGCCAGCAGCCACGACGTACCGACCAGCGGATGGCCGGCGAACGGCAGCGGCATCGCCGGCGTATAGATCTCCAACCGCCCGGCGGCGGCATCGTCGACGAATACGGTCTCGCTGTACCCGAGATCGGCGGCGATCGCCTGCCGTTGCGCCGGACCGATCGCGGCCGCGCCCAGGAATACCCCGAGCGGATTGCCGCCCGTACCGTCCTCGCCGACGAAGACCTTCAGCACATGTAGCCGCGGCATCGGCTACCGCAGCCCGGTACCGCGCCGCAATGCGGTCTGCACGAGGCGATCCAGCAGCGCCGGGAACTCCAGCCCGGTCGCGGCCCACGCCTTGCCGAACATCGAAATCTCGGTGAAGCCGGGCATCGTGTTCAGCTCGTTGATGGTCAGTTCCTCATTCGGCCCGACGAAGAAGTCGACCCGGGCCAGACCCGAACCGTCGAGCGCATTGAACGCCCGGCAGGCCATCTCGCGCAGTTTGGCGGTGGTGTCATCGGAGAGCTTGGCCGGAATTTCGAACTCGCACGAGTCGTCGAGGTACTTCGCGTCGAAGTCGTACCAGTCGGTGGACAGTACGATCTCGGCCGGCAGGCTCGCATCGGGCGCGCCGCCGTCGATGCCTTCCAGTACGCCGCATTCGATCTCGCGGCCGATGACCGCGGCCTCGACCAGGACCTTCGGGTCAATCGCGCGCGCCGTTTCCAACGCCGCGTCGAAATCGGCCCAGTCCCCCACCTTGGTGATGCCGATGCTGGACCCGGCCCGGGCCGGCTTAACGAAGACCGGCAGACCGAGCCGGTCCCGGTCGGCCTCACTCAGCGCCCCGCCCGGGCGCACCACGACGTAATCCCCGACCGGCAGCCGCTCGGCGCGCAGCAGCTTCTTGGTGTACTCCTTGTCCATCGCCACGGCGCTGCCCAGCACACCGGCACCCACGTACGGCACTCCGGCCATCTCCAGCAGGCCCTGCAGGGTACCGTCCTCGCCGAATGCGCCGTGCAGTACCGGGAACACCACGTCGACCGAGCCGATCGCTTGCGCGCCCTCGCCGGGCTCGACCACGACCAGGCCGCCGGCGGTCGGATCACCCGGCATCATCAGCGCGGTGCCGGTCTCGACCTCGGGTAACCGCTCGCCGGTCAGCGCCAGCGCCTCGACGTTCCCATCGGTCAGCACCCAGCTCCCCTGCCGGGTGATTCCGACCGGAATCACCTCGTACCGGTCCGGGTCCAGATGGGACATGATGCTGCCGGCCGAGACGCAAGAAATCGCGTGCTCGCTGCTGCGGCCGCCGAAAACTACGGCGACTCTGATCCTCGGCTCATTGGTCTTCCGCTGCTGACTGGCCACGCAGGCACCATAGCCCGCCGCTGTCGGGTACCTCGCCAGGCGTGTCGGTTTCGCGAGGTACGTACTCGGCTATACGTACTCAGCGCAGTGAGTCGAGTGCGTGCCGTATATCAGCGATGAGGTCCTCGGCGTCCTCCAACCCGATCGAGATCCGGACCGTGGAGGCGGTGATCCCAGCGTCGGCCAGCGCGGAATCGTCGAGCTGACGGTGGGTGGTCGAGGCGACGTGGCTGACCTTGGTGTGGGTACCGCCGAGCGACGTGGCGTTCAGTCCAAGTCGCAGCGCGTCGCAGAACGCCATGCCGGTTTCCCGCCCGCCGGTCAGGTCGACGGTCACGATGCCGCCGAACCGCCCACCGTCAAAGAGCTTGCTGGCCAACTCGTGGTCCGGATGTTCCAGCAGGCCGGGATAGTGCACCCGGGTCACGGCCGGGTGTTCGGTCAGCGCCTGCGCGACCCGCAGCGCCGACGCGCAGTGCTGGCTGACCCGCAGCGGCAGGGTGGCGACGCCGCGGTGCAGCAGGAACGCCTCGTCCGGGGCGAGCGAGCCGCCGAGGTCGATCCGCAGCTTGCGGATGCCGGCCAGTACGTCGCGCCGCCCGACCACCACGCCGCCGGTGACGTCGCTGTGCCCGCCGATGTACTTGGTCGCCGAGTGCAGGACGAGGTCGGCGCCGTGCTCCAACGGCCGGCACACCACCGGCGTGGCGAACGTCGAGTCAACCGCCAGCGGTACCCCGGCCTCATGCGCGACCGCGGCCACGCCCGGTAGGTCGGCCACGGCCAGGGTCGGGTTGGCGATCGTCTCCAGGTACACCAGTGTGGTTTCCGGTCGGATCGCCGCCGCGATCGCGGCCGGCGTCGGGTTGGCCACGAACGTGGTCCGCACCCCGAAGCGGGACAGCACATTCGCGAACAGCGAGTACGTACCGCCGTACAGCGAGGCCTGCGCGACGACGTGATCGCCGGCGCTCACCAATGCCATGACGGTCGTCGAGATCGCCGCCATGCCCGAGGCGAACGGTTGTCCGACGATCTCGTCCTCGATTCGGTATCCCTCCAACGCCGCGACGGCAGCGGCGAAGGCGTCCGAGGTCGGGTTGTCGATTCTGCTGTAGGAAAAGCCGGGCGCCCGGTCGCCGAGTACGTCGCTGTATTCCTGGGCCGAGCCGAAGAGGTACGCCGCGGTGCGGTACACCGGCAGGCCCAGCGGCGGCTGCGGCGGCACGACCGCACCCGGGCTACCCACCGCGCGGGTCGCCTCACCGAAATCCTCATCCTGGGAATTCGGATCGAATACGGAGTCAGCCACCGCACCTCCTATTTATTCGCTCTTCATTTTGCGAGTCATCAACGCCTCGACCATATCGGCCGGCCGGCCGCCCTCGTGGCATACCGAAACCACGCCTTCGGTGATCGGCATCTCCACGCCATAACGCAGGGCAAGGTCGAGTACGGACCGGCAGGACTGCACGCCTTCGGCCGTCTGCCGGACCGCGGTCCGGGCCTCATCGATGGTTTCGCCGCGCCCGAGCCGTTCCCCGAAGGTCCGGTTGCGTGAGAGCGGCGACATGCAGGTGGCGACCAGATCGCCCAGCCCGGCCAGGCCCGCGAACGTCATCGGGTCGGCACCCATCGCCACTCCGAGCCGGCCCGTCTCGGCCAATCCCCGGGTTACCAGCGACGCTTTTGTGTTGTCGCCGAATCCCATTCCCTCAGCCATTCCGCATGCCAGCGCGATGACGTTCTTCACCGCACCGCCCAACTCGCAGCCGACCACGTCCACATTGGAATACGGGCGGAAATACGCCGTCTGGCACAGCTGCTGCAGCCAGGTCGCGCGGTCGATATCGCTGCAGGCGACAACGCTCGCGGCCGGGTGCCCGGCGGCGATTTCCCGGGCCAGGTTTGGCCCACTCACGACCGCGATCTGTCCATGAGGGACAGTCGTGGTTTCGGCCACCACCTCGGTCATTCGTTTATCGGTGCCCAGCTCGATTCCCTTGATCAGGCTGACCACAGTGGTATCCGGGGCGATGAGCGGCGCCCAATTGCGCAGGTTTTCCCGTAGCCGCTGGGCCGGAACGGCGAGCACGACAACCTGGGCGTCCCCGATCGCTGCCTCCGCCTCGCAGGTCGCCCGCAATGTGGCCGGCAATTCGACGTCGGGAAGATAGTCGTCATTGCGATGGGCGTTGATGGCCGCCGCGATTTCCGGGCGGCGGGCCAGAATCGTGACCGCGCAGCCGGCGTCGCTCATCAGCTTGGCGAACGCGGTTCCCCACGACCCGCCGCCAAGCACGGCCACGGATGTGCCGGGCTCAACCACGAGATGCCGTCGGATCGGCCGAGGGCCGGTCGATCGCGGCCGGCCTGGTGAAGAACGTCGCCGGCGCCTCTTCGCCGCGGATCGTGGCGAGTTGCTCCCGGACCGCGGCCATGATGACGTCGGTCACCTGGCGCAGCAATTCACCTGTGATCGGCTTTCCGCGATAGGCCGAAAGGTCGACCGGTGGGCCGGCCGTGATCTGAATGGATTTACGGGGCAGCGGACTGAGCTTGTGGTTATAGCGGTCGTAAAAGAACTGCGCGCCCCATTGGGCAATCGGAATGACCGGTACGTCGGTGTCCAGCGCCAGCCGCGCCACCCCGGTCTTGGCCTGCATGGGCCACCAGTCCGGATCCCGGGTGACTGTCCCTTCCGGATAGATGCATACGGCCTCGCCCCGCTGCAGCGCCGCCACCGCATGTCGCAGCGAATCACCGGCTACTGAGGACGAACGTTCCACCGGAATCTGCTGCGCGCCCCGCATCACCGGACCGGTGATTTTGGACCGGAACAAACTGGATTTCACCAGGATGCGCGGAATACGCCCGGAATCCCAGACGAATCGTACGAAGCTCAACGGATCGGCATACGACACGTGATTGGCGACCAGCAGCACGCCACCGGACGGCGGCACGTTCTCCTGACCCCGCCAACGCAGCTTGAACATCACACCGTCGAACGGCCGGATAAGAATGACGCACAACCGGATCCAGAATCCCGCTTTCCGCCGAGCCACCGTCGTCCTCCCTCGCGCCCACCGGTTGATCCGGCTGCCATTCGCACCCGATCCGGGCGCCTCCACCCTAACTGCAAGGCCGCGCGGCACCCTCGGTATCGAGACCGGAAAGCGGCTGCGACGATGGAGTTGCCATGTACCTCATGTCCTGGTCCATCGTCGTGCCGGTCAAGCGCCTGGCACAGGCGAAGTCACGGCTCTACGCCGCTTCCGAACGACCGCTGCCGGCCCGCCGGACCCTGGCGCTCGCACTCGCCCTCGACACGATCGCCGCGGCGATCGCCACCCCCACGGTCGACCGCGTCATCGTGGTGACCGACGAACGGGAAGCGGCCAGCGCGATCCGGGATCTGGGCGCGATCGTGGTGCCCGACCGCCCCGACGCCGGGCTGAATCCAGCCTTGGAGTTCGGCGCCACCATGGCCACCGCGATAGCGCCGGACAGCGGTGTGGCCGTGCTCGCATCGGATCTGCCGGCGCTGCGCCCAGATGAGTTGCATGACGCACTTCGCCAGGCTGCCGGACTGGACCGGGCGTTCGTCACCGATGTGCTGGAAGTCGGCACGGCGTTGCTGGCCGTGGGCCCTGGGCAGCCGCTGGATCCGCACTACGGCGGCGAATCGCGCACCGCGCACCTGGCCTCAGGTGCACTGGAGTTGACCGGCGACTGGCCCTCGTTACGGCAAGATGTCGACACCCCAGCCGATCTGGCCGCCGCCGAGGCGCTCGGAGTGGGACCGGCGACAAAAGCTGCGATCGCCACCGGATGATCCATTTTGGTCGACCGATCGACCTTCAGGACTACCCACAGTTCACCTGATGGCGGCATCATCGGGCCATGACATCACCGTCGGAGACTTCGCAACAGTCGCAAACCGGGGAGCCGGAGAACACCACCGCCAGCCTGGACGCCGGCGAGGCCGGCCGCGTCCGCCCCGGCCGCCGTTCCTGGCGTACCGGCGCGGGTGACCAACCGGGCGGCGACGCCGTCGAACTGCCCGAGGATCGGTACGTCAACCGGGAGCTGTCCTGGTTGGATTTCAACGGCCGTGTGCTGGCAATCGCCGAGGACCGCAGTCGACCGTTGCTGGAGCGGGTGAAGTTTCTGGCCATCTTCGCCAGCAATCTCGACGAGTTCTATATGGTCCGCGTCGCCGGTCTGAAACGACGGCAGAGCACCGGCCTGTCGGTGCGGTCCATTGATCGACTGTCCCCTCGGGAACAGCTCGCGTTGATCTCCGAACGCACCCGCGCACTGGTCGACCGGCAGGCGCGTTGCTTCACCGACGATGTCATGCCTGCGCTGCAGGAGCACGGCATCACGATGGTGCGCTGGGACGAGTTGACCGGCGGCGAGCAGGCCACCCTGCGCGACTATTTCTCCGAGCACGTATTTCCGGTGCTGACCCCGCTGGCGGTGGATCCGGCGCATCCATTCCCGTATATCAGTGGGCGATCGCTCAACCTCGCGGTCACGGTGAAGGATCCGGTCACCGATGTCGACCACTTCGCCCGGATCAAGGTGCCCGACAATGTCCCGCGTTTCGTAACCGTCACCAGTGAAGGGGCGGTATCGCCGGAGATCGGGGCGGCGGAAAAGGCGCGGTTCCTGCCCATCGAGGATCTGATCGCATCCCATCTCGATCAGCTGTTCCCGGGAATGCAGGCGGTTGAGCACCACCTGTTCCGGGTAACGCGCAACGCCGATTTCGAGGTCGAGGAAGACCGCGATGAGGATTTGCTGCAGGCGCTGGAACGGGAACTGGCCCGGCGTCGCTTCGGTCCGGCGGTAAGGCTGGAAATCGCCGACACGATGTCGCCGCACGTACTGGATCTGCTGGTACGGGAGCTGGATATGAGCCCGGCCGACGTATTCCGGGTACGGGGTCTGCTCGATCTTTCCGCGCTCTGGCAGATCTATGACATCGACCGCCCTGAGTTGAAGGACGAGCCGTTCGTTCCGGCAACGCACCCGCGGCTGTCGGAGGGTGAAACCCCGAAGAGCGTCTTCGCGACGCTGCGCGAGGGCGATGTGCTGGTGCACCACCCGTACGAATCGTTTGCCACCAGCGTGCAGCGGTTCATCGAACAGGCCGCGGTCGACCCGAATGTGCTGGCGATCAAGCAGACCCTGTACCGCACCTCCGGTGATTCGCCGATCGTCGATGCGTTGATCGATGCGGCCGAGGCCGGTAAGCAGGTCGTGGTCGTGGTGGAGATCAAGGCCCGTTTCGACGAGGTGGCGAATATCGCCTGGGCCCGTGCGCTGGAGCGCGCCGGCTGTCACGTGGTCTACGGACTGGTCGGGCTCAAGACGCACTGCAAGACCGCCCTTGTGGTCCGTCAGGAGGCCGGGAATATCCGCCGGTACTGCCACATCGGGACCGGCAACTACAACCCGAAAACCGCCCGGCAATACGAGGATCTGGGAATTCTTACCGCCGATCCGGTGGTGGCTTCCGATCTCACGACGCTATTCAACGTTCTCACCGGCTATTCACGGCAGACCACGTACCAATCGCTGCTGGTGGCGCCGCAGTCGGTCCGCAAGGGCATTGTGGAGCGGATCGACCGCGAGGCCGAGCTGGCCCGGGCCGGTCGTCCAGCCCGAATTCAGATCAAGGTCAACCACATCGTCGATGAGGAGACGATCGACGCGCTGTACCGCGCTTCGCTGGCCGGTGTGTCAATCGATCTGTTGGTACGAACGAATTGCTCGATACGCGCGGGTGTGCCCGGGCTGTCGGAGAATATCCGGGTCCGATCCATCGTGAGCCGTTTCCTGGAACACTCGCGTATCTACAACTTCGGCAACGACGGCAATCCCGAATTCTGGATCGGCAGCGCCGACCTGATGCACCGTAATCTCGACCGCCGGGTCGAGGCGCTGATTCAGGTCACCGATTCCACGGCCCGGGCCCAGCTGGCCGATCTACTGGAACTGGCCACATCGGACAATGTCGCGTGCTGGGAGTTGCAGCCGGATGGTTCGTGGCAGCAGCGCAAGACCGCGCAGGACGGCTCGGAGTTGATCGATTATCAGGTCGAGCTGATGCGCATGTACACCGGGCGCGGCGAGTAAATCCATGAAAACCGTGCGGGCGGCCGGTGGTCTGTTGTGGCGGCAGGCCACCGCCGACGCTTTGGTAGCCGTCGTGCACCGGCCGCGCTATGACGACTGGTCGCTGCCCAAAGGAAAACTCGAGCCCGAGGAGCACCCGCTGCTCGCCGGTTACCGGGAGGTAATCGAAGAAACCGGGCACCAACCGATTGTCGAGCGACGCCTGCCCCGACAGCGTTATGACACCGACGAAGGCGAGAAGATCGTCGAGTGGTGGTCGATGCGATCGGCCGGTGGCACATTCAGCCCTAATCACGAGATCGACGAACTGCGCTGGCTGGAACCGGAAGCGGCCGACCAATTGCTTTCTTATCGCAACGACAAAGAACTGATCTCCGCATTTACCTCAGTGCCGCAACCAACCGCGATGGTGTTGCTCGTACGGCATGCCCGGGCCGGAGACCGCTTGGCCTGGCAGGGCGAGGACCGCGATCGTCCGCTTGATAAAGCAGGAAAACGGCAGGCGCAGCGGCTGGCCGAAGTACTACCGGTATGGCGGCCGACCCGTATAGGTTCGGCCGACCTGTTGCGTTGTACCCAGACGATCGAGCCATTGGCCGATCGGCTTGGCCTGACCGTACAACTCGAGGAAACCCTGTCCGAGCGGGCATTTGCGCTGGACCCGGACGCCGCCCTGGAGCGCGTGCGCACATTGGCCGGGTGCGGAGGCGTCAACGCTATCTGCAGCCAGGGCGGCGCGATCCCTTCCATCGTGGCGCAGTTGGCCGACTCCGACGGCGTTCCATTGGATGAGGAGATCTCGGCGAAAAAGGGCAGCACCTGGGTGCTGGCTTTCAATGGCCGAAAGCTGATCGGCGCTGACTACTACCGCAACTTCAAGATCTGAGAATCGCAGATACGACGATGGGCCGGCTCCCGCAAGGGAGCCGGCCCATCGGTCGTTGTGACGACTAGCGCTTGGCGGTGCGCTTGGTCGCAGCCTTACGCGCCGGAGCACGCTTGGTCGCGGTCGTCTTCTTGGCGGCGGTCTTGGTCGCCGTCGCCTTGGCGGCGGTCTTGGTCGCC
>JBEDUI010000101.1:0-43684 GCA_040414495.1 Mycobacteriales bacterium | reverse complement strand
GCGATGTACCGCACGCCGTGCGCGGCGGCGGTGTCCACATTGTCGCGGAACGGCAACGCGCCATCGGAGACGAAACTGATTCCGTCCAGCATGGACAAAAAGGCGGCCCGGTCTATTTCCGGCGGCTCGCTGTGTAGTGCCGCCGCGAATTGCGTGTGTTCGATAGGGAGCAGGTTGCCCTCGGCGCAACGGACCTGCCAGTTGATCCGGTCCTGCCGGCGGATTCCGGCGCGGAAATCGAGGTCGCGAATATACGGGTGCCGCCGCAGCCACCACGTATCGACCTTGGCTCCGGCCAAGCGGGTGCAGTCCACTCGGGACTGTTGCCCGGCCCCGATGCCCAGGGTCGCGCCGTCGCGCACATAGGCGACCGAATTCGACTGGGTGTATCGCAGCACGATCAGACCTAGCAGCAGGTCGTCGCGAGCCGGCGGCGGCAGCGTGCCGCAGACCGGATCGGCCAGCAATTCGGCGGTGAGCGGCAGGTTATCGGTCGGTTCGGTGAGTCGCAGCCCGTAGATTTCCCGGCTGGTTTGGGACGGGGCGGCGTAGCCCGGATCGGCCTGCAGCACAACGAAACGACCCCCCTTCTTGGCCGACAACGTCGCAAGCACACCGGGACCGAAATCGGGTGCGACAATTCCATCGCAGACCAGACCCCGCAGCAATTCGGCCAGTTCGGCGTCGACCGGATCGGAGACGGCGACGAAATCCCCGTACGAGGATTTCGGGTCGGCATCACGGGCGCGCAGGTACGCGCTGGTGACCGCGCCGGCCTCCCGAATGCCATACACGGCCTGATCGAGCGGGCCGGCCAGGGCAACCCCGGCGGGGGAGACGTGCTTGAACGACGCGGCGGCCGGGCGGCCCAGCGCCTGTCGCGCCGAATGTACGAGCTGCCAGCCGCCCAGAGCGTCGAGCAGATTGATGTACGAGGGTTCGCCGGCCAGCACGCGGATCGGCCACCGGCCCGGGGTTACCGGCTCGAGCCGGGCCGGGCGCTGGTGTGGGTTGGTGCCGTAGCGCAATTCCATGGGTCCTCCCAGCAGTCGGTTCTGCTGACGAAAGGCACCCAGGCGATCGATGCGCACGTCTTGGCCCGGCCGCTCCCCGATGGTGTCCATCTACGCCAGTCGCGGCCGGTTGCAGCATATCCGACGACGTTTCGATGACGGCAAAAACGTCCGGTGGTTAGCGTCGTAGGAGCACCGAGGAGGACCTGATGACAACGATGGATGAGCTGGGGCTGCTGCGCCGGACGGTAGAGCTGACCGTGACGCTGTGGACCCGACCGTACACAAAGGACACTGATTGGTGAGCAAAGCCGCCGGAACGATCGCCCTGGTAGTCGTATCTCTCGGATTCGCTCTCATTCAACTCGATGCGACGATCGTGAACGTCGCATTGCCCGCGATCCACGCCGACATCGGCGGTTCGCTGTCGGCGCTGCAGTGGATTCTCAATGGCTATACGCTCGCGCTGGCTGCGTTTCTGTTGGCCGCCGGCTGGTGCGCCGACATGTTCGGTGGCCGGCGGGTGTTCCTGGTCGGCCTGGCCGTGTTCTGCGCCGGTTCGGCGGTTTGTGCGGTCGCGCCAGACGTGGGAATTCTGGTGGCCGCGCGGGTGGTGCAGGGACTGGGTGCGGCCGCGTTGTTGCCGTCCTCGCTGGCTCTTCTGGTGCACCAATTCCCCGATGCCTCCGCTCGGGCGAAGGCGTTGGGCGTGTGGGGCGGGGTCGGCAGCGTAGGTCTGGCCGCCGGCCCGGTGCTCGGTGGCGTGGTTGTCGCGTACGTGAATTGGCGGCTTATTTTCCTGGTTAATATTCCGGTCGGAATTGGTACGGCGATTATGCTGCGAGCGGTGGCCGAATCGCCGCGCCGGGCCCGGGAATCCCTTGATATCGGCGGATTGCTGCTCGGCGGCGGGGCATTGTCCGGTCTGGTGGCGTATTTCATCGCGGCCGGTCGGCTGGGCTGGGCCGATCCTTTGTCGCTGGGCCTGCTGGTGGCCGGGATCGCCTGTGCTGGCGGGTTTATCCGGCGCGAGTGCAGTACGGCGGCGCCGATGGTCCCGCTGAGTTTGTTCGGCTCGGTGCGGTTCAGCGCCGCGGTCACGGTCGGGTTGTTGTTCAATTTCTGCCTGTACGGCGCGCTGCTGTGTTTGTCGCTGTTTCTCCAGCAGGGTAAGGGTTTCAGCGTGCTGCACGCCGGTTTGTTGCTGCTCCCGCTGACCGTGGTGATCGGGTTCGGCGCCTCGTCCAGCGGGCCGCTGACGGCCCGATTCGGGTCGCGCCCGCCGATGGTGGCCGGTTTGTTGCTCGCGGCGTGCGGGGTTGGCCTGCTGGCTGTTGTGCGTTCGCCGGGCGGGATCGTGCTCGGGTCGATGCTGCTGGCGTTGTGCTCGCTGGCCATGCCGGCGATGACCGCCGCCGCCGTTGGTGCGGTCGAGCCGCGCCGGGCCGGGTTGGCCAGCGGGATCCTGAACGCGGCCCGGCAGTCCGGCGGGGCGTTCGGTGTCGCCGTGCTCGGCTCGTTGATCGGCCGGCTGGCCACGCCGCACCTGCTCGCGCCGATGCTGGTCGCGGTCGCCGGCTACCTGGTGGCCGCGACGGTGACCTGGTGCGGGATCGGCCCGGACCGGGCCGCCCGGGGCGAGCCCGATCGCGCGGCCGAACCCGCCCATTGATGACGAAACTGATTACGAGACTTGGGTCGCCGGTGAGCCGGCCTGGCCGGCGAACTGGGTTTGGTACAGCTCCGCGTACACGCCGCCGGCTGCCAGCAACTCCTCGTGCCGACCACGTTCGACGATCCGGCCGTCGACCACGACCAGGATCTGGTCGGCGTCGCGGACGGTGGAGAGCCGGTGCGCGATCACCAACGACGTCCGCCCGACCAGGGCCTGGGCCAATGCCCGCTGGATCGCCGCCTCGGACTCGGAGTCCAGGTGCGCCGTCGCCTCATCCAGAACCACCACATCGGGGGCCTTCAACAGCAGCCGGGCCAACGCGAGCCGCTGCTTCTCACCGCCCGACAGCCGGTAGCCGCGATCGCCGACGACCGTATCCAGCCCGTCCGGCAGCGAATCGACCAGCGCCGCGATCTGGGCGGCGCTGAGCGCCTCGCGCAGTTCGGCCTCGGTCGCCTCGGGCCGGGCGAAGAGCAGGTTCTCCCGGATCGTCTGGTGGAACAGGTGCGCGTCCTGTGACACCACGCCGATCGTGTCCCGCAGCGACTGCAGGGTCGCGTCGCGTACGTCGATGCCGCCGATCTTGATCGCCCCGGACCGGACGTCGTACAGCCGCGGCACCAGGCTGCTGATCGTGGTTTTCCCGGCGCCCGATGGTCCGACCAGAGCCACTAGCTGACCGGGCTCGGCGGTGAAGCTCACGTCGTGCAGCACCTGCTGCGACGGCGACTGGTCGAGCCGGGCCACCGATTCCAGCGAGGCCAGCGAGACCTCGGCCGCGGTTGGGTACGAGAAATCGACGTGCTCGAATTCGACGCTGACCGAGCCACGCGGAATCGCCTTCGCATCGGGCTTTTCGTCGATCATCGGCGGCAGGTCCAAAACCTCGAAAACCCGGTCGAACGAGACCAACGCGGTCATGATGTCGACGTTCATTGTGGACAGTGCGGTCAGCGGGCCGTAAAGCCGGTTCAGCAAAGCGGTCAGCGCGACCACGGTGCCGACGTCAAACGTGCCGTGAATGGCCAGCACGCCGCCCCACCCGTACACCAGCGCTGTCGCCAGCGACGAGGTGAGCACCAACGCGACGAAGAACACCCGGCCGTACATCGCGGTCCGGACACCGATATCCCTGACCCGGCCGGCCTTGTCGGCGAATTGGTCGTGCTCGGTCCGCGGCCGCCCGAACAGCTTGACCAGCAATGCCCCCGAGACGTTGAACCGCTCGGTCATCATCGTGTTCATGGTGGCGTTGAGGTTGTAGCTCTCCCGGGTCAGCTGGGCCAACTTGCGCCCGATCCGCCGTGCCGGCAGCAGAAACACCGGCAGCAACGCCAATGCGACCAGCGTGATCGGCCAGGACAGGAACGCCATTGTGGCGATGGTCAGAATGACCGTGAGCAGGTTGCTGACCACTGAGGACAGTGTGTTGGTGAACGCCTGCTGGGCACCCTGCACGTCATTGTTCAACCGGGAAATCAGGGCACCGGTCTGGGTTCGGGTGAAGAACGCGATCGGCATGCGCTGGATATGCGTGAATACCTTGGTGCGCATATCGTAAATAAGGCCTTCGCCGACCGTGGCCGAAATGAACCGTTGGCCCAGCGAAAGCAGCGCGTCGAAGATCGCCAGGACCGCGACCAGAATCGCCAGCTCCACGACGACATTGACGTTCTTGGGTAGTACGCCCCGGTTGATGATGTCCTTGTAGATCAGCGGATTCGCCACACCAACGAGCGAATCCAGCACGATCACGACGACGAAGATCAACAGAATCTTCCGGTACGGCCGGGCAAATCGGCCGATCCGCCGTAATGTGCCTTTCGGAAGTTTTCGCTTGGTTAATTCTTCGCCGCGGATGAACGACCGGGTGATCCGGCCGCCACCCAGGCCCATTCCCATTCCGCTCATGTGTTTCCCCTCTGCGGGGCGCATTCCCCGCCGATACTGCGCAGCAGCTGCAGCAGTTGACGTTGATCGGCCGGCGAGAGCGGTGCGAAAACCGCCTCAGCCGCGCGTAACCGGGCCTGTGACAACCGTTCCCGCAGCCGCCGGCCCTTTCCGGTCATGCTGACCACAATTGCCCGCCGGTCGTTGCTGTCGGCGCCGCGGGTAACCAGGCCGGCCTCCTCGAGTGCGTCGATGACCGTGGTGGCCGCGCGCGGCACAATGCCCAGCGCATCGGCGATATCGGTCATCCGCATCGGTCCCTCGGCGCGGGCGACGATCCGCAGCGCCCGGCTCTGGGCGTGGGTCAAACCGACCGGCGCCAATTCCGTACTCGACCGGACCCGGATCTGCCGGCCCACCTGTAGGAACAGGTCGGCGAGCTGGCCGGTTGTCTCATCAACTGGCGGCATGGCTACCTCGTACGTACGAATGCTGTGGCGATACTGAGCTTAGCTCACTATGACCACAGATCACAGGTTACGGCAGCGCGGGCGAGCAACTTACGGGGCGAGGGCGAGCAACCGCTCGGCATACTGCGCCGCACCCGGCAGCAGGTCGGGATGCTCGGTCGCCCAGGCCAGACCGGCCAGGACCCGGTGCGCCAGGCAGGCGGCGGCAACGTCCGTACCGACCAACTCGACCGCCCGGCGCATCATCCGGCGAGCCACGACGGCATCGGACACCCGGGCCAGCAGCGCCACGATGTCGATGGCCGGCGTACCGCGGCCGAAGCCTTCGAGGTCAACGATGCCAGTGAGCCGGTCGCCGACGAACAGGCTGTTGCCGGCGGTGAAATCGCCGTGCACCAGAGCGCCGGTGGGCAGCGCCGGTACGGGCCGCGCGACCAATGCGAGCGCGGCCGCGGCCGGTCGGGCCAGGGTGGGATGGAAGTTGGCCTCGGTCAGCCCGCCGTTGAGGAACGCCGTGACCATCGTCGACCAGTCCCGTACCTCCGGCGGATGGACCGCATCGTGCAGCGTGACCGCTTCCAACAGCGCGTCCAGTTGACCCTGCGTCGCCTCCGCCGGCGGACGACCGGGCCGGAATTCGGTCAGTAGGTAGGCCCGTCCGTCCGGCAGCGGACCGGCGGCCATGACCTCGGGCGCCGGGTACCCGAGCCGGCGCAGGTCCTCGGTGACCACGCGCAGCCGGTCGAGTTGGTCGGCCCACCAAGCTCCGTGCTTGACCTTCAACACCGCGCGGACCTGGCCCCGGCCGACCAGACGGACGACGTCGGAGTAGCCACCGGCCAGGTGACCCAGCACCCGCCACGGCCCGCCGGTCTCGGCGGCGAGCGTTTCCAGGATGGCCGGGTCGAGGTCCGCCGTCGGACGGCCCGGTACGTCGACCCGCAGCAGCCGGTAGCCCTGCTTCGACCCGATCCGGCTGGTAGGAAACGCCGCCTCGGTCAGCCAGGACTGCAGCGAGTCGGCGCCCATGGTCTGCTTCACCACGAGCCAGGCCCTCGACCCCGCGGTGAGTCGGCCCAGCCAGTCCAGGAGTAGGTCGTGCAGCGGCTCCTTGCCGATCTTGATCGGCGGGTTGCTGTAGAGGCCGTCGAACCGAAGCATCGCGGGCACTTCGCCCGGCTCGGCGATCACCACATTTAGAGCGTCCACATGCCGCGCGTTCTGGTCGGTCAGGCGCAACGCCCGGCGGTTGCGGTCGATTGCCCACACGGCGGCGCTCGGTGCCCGGCGGGCCAGGGTCAGCGCGATCGGTCCGTAGCCGGTGCCCAGGTCGAGTACGGCCTGGTGCGGCTGCGGGGTCGGGGCCGCGCGCAGCAGGGCCAGCGTGCCCCGGTCGATACGGGTACCGGCGAATACGCCGCGTTCGGTGCGCAGGGTCAGGTTCAGATCCGGCAGGTCCAGCGCGACGCTGCGACCGCCCGGCGCGCTCGTCGGCTCCACGTCCCAATAACTCATCGCGGTCCATGGTCGTCTTGTGCCACGGTACGGGCAATCGAATTGGGAGGGCCGGCGGTGGAATCTGAATTGGCCGGCGCCGTTGTGGTCATTACCGGCGTCATGGCGGCGGGAAAATCCACCGTGGCGCAATTGTTGGCCGAGCGTTTGCCGCGATCGGCCCATGTGCGCGGCGACCAGTTCCGGCGGGCGATCGTCTGCGGGCGGGTGGACCCGACGCCGGAGAATTCGCCCGCCGAAACCGAGCAGCTGTGGCTGCGGTACCGATTGGCGGCCCGAGTCGCCGATGAGTACGCCGCGGCCGGATTTTCCGCCGTTGTGCAGGACGTGATCCTGGGTACGGATGTGCCGCGGTTCGTTGATCTCGTACGGACCCGGCCGCGGTTTCTGGTCACGCTGGCGCCGCGGTCGGAGGTAGTGGCGGCGCGCGAGCGGGATCGGCCGAAATCCGGCTACGGTGACTGGTCGGTGGAAGGGTTGGAGCGCTATCTGTGGGAGGCTCCGCCGGATCTCGGGCTCTGGCTGGACACGTCGGCACAGACGCCGGCGGAGACGGTCGAGGCGATTCTGGCCGGGCTCGATCGGGCGCGAATCCTGGATTAGGGTGTTGCCGCTCGCGTTGCCATCGAGGGAGGGCCTCCGTTGACCAGCCGAATTCGCCATGTCAACCCGTTGCAGGGTACGGATTCGTTTTTCGAATTCTCCAACGGAAATACGCTGCCACTGGTCTCCCGGCCGTTCGGCATGGCCAGCTGGTGTCCACAAACGACGGCCGATGGGGAGCGCTGGTTCTTCCATCCGGCGCACCGGCGGTTTTACGGTCTGCGGCTGACCCACCAGCCCAGTCCGTGGATCGCTGACTACGGCCGGCTGGTGGTGATGCCGACGACCGGCCGGTTGCAGGTGGCGCCGCGCGAACGCTCCTCGTCGTTTGATCCGCAGCAGTTGGTTATTCGGCCCGATTACCTCAAGGTCGACCTGTTGCGCTCGCAGACCACTCTGGAGATGACTCCGACCACGCGCTGCGCGGCGATCCGGCTGACCTACCGGGATCGCGAGCAGCCGCGGCTCGTGCTCGGCACATTCGCCGGGGCGGCGTCGATCCGGATCGAGGGTCGGCGGATCAGCGGATTCACCCGGTCGAATTCCGGCGGCGTGCCGGACAATTTCGCGTTGTATTTCGTCCTTGAGCTCGACTGCGACACCGATCCCGGGACCACCGGTACCTTCGACGCCGAATTCCGTACCACCGCGGATTTGTCGGCCGACGGCGATCAGGTTGGCGGCTACGTCGGGCTGATCCTGCCTGAGTCCGGCGTCGTTACCGCACGGCTGGCCACGTCGTACATCAGCGTGCAGCAGGCCGAACAGAATCTCGCCGCCGAGGCGCGCGAGCCCTTCGACTCCATTCGCGCAGCGGCCGAGCGTGAGTGGGAGGAAAACCTCGGTCGGATCGAGGTCGATGATCCGGACCAGGCCAAGCTGGCCACGTTCTATACCTGCCTTTACCGGACGCTGTTGTATCCGCACACCTCGCACGAATACGACGTCAGCGGGGCTCAGGTTCACTACAGTCCGGGAAATGGTGCGATTGCGCCCGGTCCGATGTATTCCGACGTCGGTTTCTGGGATGTGTTCCGGACCAGCCTTCCGCTCTACAGCGTGCTCTTTCCCGACCTGTTGGGGGAGATGATCGAGGGCTGGGTCAATTTCTACCGGGAGAGCGGATTTCTGCCCCGCTGGCTCTCACCGGGGGAGCGGTACACGATGCCGGGCACTCTCATCGACGTGGTGATCTCCGACGCGGTCCGCAAGGGCATCGACAATTTCGACATTCAGGCCGCGTATCAAGGGCTGCGGGCGCACGCGTTCGCCGCTCGGCCCGGTACGGAAGCCTATCTGCGCCACGGTTATCTGCCGCATGAGCAGTTCGGGGAGAGCGTCAACAACACGTTGGATTATCTGTACGGCGATTTCTGCATCGGCCAGATCGCCGGCCTGCTGGGGCACGGCGAGGATCAGGCCGAGTTGCTCAACCGGGCTGGGAATTACCGCCTGCTCTTTGATTCAGAGGTCGGGTTCATGCGCGGCCGGGGCGAGGACGGCAGTTGGCAGGAACCGTTCGATCCGTTGCAGTGGGGCGATCCGTACTGCGAAGGCAGTGCGTGGCAGTGCAGTTGGGCCGTGCCGTACGACGTGCGCGGCCTGGCCCAATTGATGGGCGGCCGCGATGCGTTGGTGGCCCGGCTGGATGAGCTGATGACGATGCCGGCGGTGTTCAAGGTCGGCAGCTACGGTTTCGAGATCCACGAAATGTCGGAGATGGCGGCTGGCGGGCTGGGCCAGTTCGCGATCAGCAACCAGCCCAGCTTCCACATTCCGTTCCTTTACGCCGCGGTTGGCCGGCCGGACAAAACGCAGTTCTGGGTTCGCCGCACCTTGGAGCATTCGTTCAGCGCGTTGCCGGACGGATTGCCTGGTGACGAGGACAACGGCAGCACCGCCGCGTGGTACATCTGGGGCGCGCTGGGACTTTATCCGCTCTGCCCAGGCGTGCCGGAGTACGTATTTGGTTCGCCGCTGTTCCGCCGCATCACCGTGCACCTGCCTGGTGGCCGGGACCTGGTGATCGAGGCCGACGAGCCGCAACACCCGTATTGGCGGGAAATCAGCGTCAACGGCACGCCGTACGACCGGCTCGCGATATCCCACGAAACGCTCGCGAATGGCGGCACGGTGGCATTCACCATGTCGGAGCAGCCGCACGTCGGCACGTATTCCGACGAGCAGCTGCCGTATTCACTGACATAAAATGGCCGGGCCCGCGCCGACAATGCCCGGCGCGGGCCTGACTATCAGCCGTCGTAATAGACCTCGAGCTCGGCAATCGAGGTGAAGAACGCGCTGCCGCCGGGTTGTCCGACGATCCGGATTCCATCACCGGCCGTGGGCGCGAACTTCAAGGTGTAGGTCGTAGTGGCCCCCGCATCCGAGCTGTACGGGTAATCCGGCGAGATTTGCAGGCCATCCACATCGACCCATTCGAAGTTCTGGCGTACCTGGACCCGTAGCCCGCCGCCGAAAGCGGAGAACCAGCCACCGTCGGGGAACATGGTGCCGGTGGTATAGGCGACGCGATTCATCCGGTACTGACGGGAGAATGTGTAACCCCAGTAATCCAGCTGTTTGTTGGTGCCGTCGAAGCTGTCCTCGCTCTTGGTTTTGTCGCCGTCACTCAGGTACTTCCAATTGGCGAAGTGGCAGCAGACGTTGATTGTTGTCACGTCAGCACCGCTGCGGGCGAGATTGTCCTGCGAATTCGGGCGGTTGGTCGCCGGGATGAATCGGTACGGCGTGACCCGCAAACGGCGCAGGTTGAAGTTGTAATTGTCCTGTGGGGTTGGGGCCGGAGCGCTCCACCAGTTGCTCTGCACCCACATGTCCTGCCCATCGGCGCTGACGAACTTCGACGGGATCGTGGTGGCGTAGCCGCCGTTCTTCGGGGTGTGCGTCTTGTCGCTCATCTGATACCACGGCACCAGACCCTCGTTGAAATACAGGAACCGCTTCCATGGACCCCACGGTGTGGGCGATTCGTAGAATTCGAAGCTCGGATCGGTCCAGGACGTGTAGATGTAGCGGTTCAATGCCTTGTTGTAGAGCACACCGCCCTGGGAAATGACCGGCAGGTTCCCGGAATTACCCGGCCGCGTGTCCAGATACCGGCGGGTCGGGTCGTGCAATACCGCCTGTTTGTCCTCGATCCGGGACGTCCACTGCGGACGTCCGGCCGCATCGGCGCCGGCGAAGAACGTCCACTTACTCCGGTCCTGAACCGCATCCTGCGGCACCCGGGCCAGATACAGATCGACCGGGTCGGGCACCGTACCGGAACCGGAGCTGCGCCAGTTCCAATCCAGCCCGTAGGCGTACACGTATTTCCCGTCGACCGGGCCGAGCGCGGGCTGAGCGTTTTCCGAATTCTTACCGAAATCCAGGAAGAAGATCGTGGTGAACCGGTGATCGGTGAACATGGCCGCGCTGGTCTTCTGCCAGGTCTTGCCGTGATCATCGGAGCGCGAAATGCTGGCATTCGGCACGTCGTCAAACGCATTCGTACCGGTCTTGAGATCCTGGTAGGCCAGGTACAGAACGCCGCCTACGCAGACCATTCCGGTCGGTTTGCGGTTGTACTGGTTGGGGTCGGCCCAGATGGTGCCGACCTGATCGGCCTCGGCCAGCTTTTCCCCGGTAATTCCGGTCTCCGGAGTGCCGTCGATCCGGTTGACCACGATGTCCTTGAACGGTTCGCTGGAAAACCCGCGGCCGTCGCCATTGGTGGCGTAAACGGCGTTGTCGTCGGCCCAGCAGTTCGCCCAGAGGTCGCCGTCGCTGGTGGTGGCGGCAAATGACCCGGCGTGCTCGATGAATACCGTGCCGAAGAATGTGCTGTCCACACCACCTTCGGCCGTGGTTTCGGCCGCTGGTTCAGACGTTGGCGGGGTTGCGGCCTGCGCGGTCACCCGCGAGGTGGCCGCAATTCCCGCAGCGACAGCGCCCGCGGCCGCGGTTCGGCCCAGGAAACGGCGCCGGGAGACGCCGGATGCTGATTCTGCTTCGCTCATGTACGACCTCCGCCTCGGAGCTGACAGGGCAAATAAGAAGAATCTGCACAGCAGTATCACCACCGATCGAGCTCGACACAATAGTTTGAGAGAACGATTTCTGAGATTGTCGAGATGCGGCCTGGGACCAATCGTGTTTACGGTGAGGGTGAGGTGAGATGCCAACGGAATTTTGGATTTCACGTAGGCGATCGTCGATCTGGCGTAGCGCAACGACGCACGGTGGCCGCGACGCCGAGGCACAGCCCGCCGGTCAAGAGTGCGGTGGGGTGGAATCCGATCCGGGGTGATACTGATCTCGGCTCGCCGGACCCGCCGAGAGGTAATGGCTTCCACGTCCATTGCGTGACTCGCTGCTACCTTTTGGGGTGTTTGGCGTCGGGGGCCGAAGTTCGATCTGGCCGCATGCAAGGAGTCAGCGCCCGATGAGCACGTCCGTCAACCAGGCTCCCGCAATCGCGCGGCCCCGCACCCGCGCGCAAACCAACCTCGTGTTCGTCACGATCCTGCTCGGCATGCTGCTGGCCGCGTTGGATCAGACGATCGTCTCCACCGCGCTGCCGACCATCGTCGCCGACCTGGGCGGCAGTGGGCACATGGCGTGGGTGGTGACCGCGTACCTCTTGGCCGAGACGGTCGCCACCGTGCTGGTGGGTAAGTTCGGCGATCTGTTCGGCCGCAAGATCGTCTTCCAGCTCAGCGCAATCGTGTTCGTCGGCGGTTCGGTGGTCGCCGGCGCGTCGAACAGCATGCTGATGTTGATCGCGGCCCGCGCCGTTCAGGGCATCGGCGGCGGTGGCCTGATGGTTACCGCGATGGCGTTGATCGCCGATGTGATTCCGCTGCGGGAACGCGGTAAATACCAGGGCGCGCTCGGGGCGGTATTCGGCGTGACCACCGTGATCGGCCCGACTCTGGGCGGTTTGTTCACCGATCATGCGTCCTGGCGCTGGTGTTTCTACGTCAACGTGCCGGTCGCGGTCGTGATGCTGGTGATGACCGCGGCCACGATTCCGTCGGTGAAAGCGGCGGTGGCGCCGATCATTGATTACCTCGGAATCGCCCTGGTCGCCATGGGTTCGTGCGGGTTGATCCTGGCCCTGGAGTGGGGCGGAAACCAGTACGCGTGGGGTTCGGCGACGATCATCGGGCTGTTCATCGGGTCGGTGGTGCTGCTGGCCGCGTTCGTTCTGGTCGAGTTGCGGGCGCGCGAGCCGATCCTGCCGATGCACCTGTTCAGCAGTCAGGTGTTCACGGTCTGCTCGATTCTCAGCTTTATCGTCGGTTTCGCGATGCTCGGCGTGATCACGTTCCTGCCGACGTATCTGCAGTTCGTGAACGGTACGTCGGCCACGCTGTCGGGAATTCGTACGCTGCCGTTGGTGGTCGGACTGCTGCTCACCTCGACGTTCTCCGGCACTGTGGTCAGCCGGACCGGTAAATACCGGATCTTCCCGATTGCCGGCACCGCGGTGATCGCGGTCGGCCTCTACCTGATGTCCACTATGGACGCACAAACCGGGGTCGCGCTCGAATCGGTCTATATGTTCGTGCTCGGGCTGGGGATCGGGCTGGCCATGCAGGTCCTCACGATCGTCGTGCAGAACACGGTCGCCTACCGCGAGCTGGGATCGGCCACCTCCGGGGTCACGTTCTTCCGGACCTTGGGCAGTTCCTTTGGTACGGCGATTTTCGGCACGCTCTACACCAGCCAGCTCGGGCCCAATCTGGCCAAGGCGGTGGCACAATCACCCGGCGTACCGCCGGCCGCGGTCACCAACCCGATGCTGTTGCACCGGTTGCCGGCCGCCAGCATTGTCCACATTGTTGACGCCTACGCCGAAACCCTGAATTTCGTGTTCCGCTGGGCGATTCCGGTCGCCGCCGTCGGGTTCGTGGTGGCCTTGTTCCTCAAACAGGTGCCAATGCGCGACAGCGCCCGAGCCGGCGCGAACAGTGCCGGCGACGGTTTCCAGGCGCCGGACCGGGTCGATGCCGACCGGCAGTTGGAATTGGCGGTTTCCCGGGTATTGCGGCGGGCCGATCTGCCGGCGAAGCTGCAGGTTCTCGCCGATTCCGGTACGGCGCTGACGCCCGGCCAGGCCTGGATGTTGGGCCAGGTTTATTGGCGCGGTCAGTACCAGGACGGCGTTTCGGTGCCGAGCATTGCCCGCGCTCACCGGGTGCCGGCCGAGGTGCTGGAGCCGGCGTTCCGGGAATTCGCCGCCGCCGGCTTTATCGGCCTGGACGGTGGCGATCTGAGCCTGACGACGGCCGGTCAGGCCGAGGTCGACCGGTTGTCCGCGGCGTGGCGGAACTGGCTCGATGGCCGGCTGGAGGACTGGTCCTGCTCTGATGCTGAGGATCGGGCCCGGCTCGAGCGCGCCGTCGACCACATCGCCACGAAGCTGTTCGAGGAGGAGCAGGAGCGTCTTGACGAGCGGGTACCAGTCACGTCCTAGGGTGCATTGCTCAAGAAATACGCGCTGGTCCACTGTGGCCAGTGCGCTTCGACAGACGAGCCTTGACCGGTGCTCATGACATACTGACCACGTCGGAGCAGCTGCAGAAGGGGTCTGTCGGATGCGCATCCGCGGCTTCCGCGGCGTGGTCAATGCCTCGATCCTCTTCACCGAGCTACCGCTGCTGAGCCGATTCCCGGCGATCAAGGACGCCGGATTCGATGCGGTTGAGCTGTGGTGGCCGTTCGCGACCGCGGTCCCGGACGACCGCGAGGTCACCGACCTGCAGAGGGCGATCGAGGATGCCGGGCTCAGTCTGGTCAGCCTCAACCTCTACGCCGGTGACATGCCCGGTGGTGAACGCGGCATTCTGTCCTGGCCCGGCCGCGCGGCCGACGTGCGGGGAAATGTGGCGGCGGTTCTCGAGATCGCCAGGCGTACCGGCTGCCGGCATTTCAATGCGCTTTATGGTCAGCGATTGGACGGTGTCGCGGCGGCCGCGCAGGACGAGGCGGCGACGGAGAATCTGGCCTATGCGGCCCGAACGCTGGCCGAATTGGGCGGGCAGCTGCTCATCGAATCGCTCACCGCTGGAGAGAACGGCGCGTATCCGTTGCTGACCGCCGCCGATTCGGTGGCCGTGATTGACCGGGTGCGGGCCGAATCCGGCGCCAACAATTTGAGCCTCTTGTTGGACACGTATCACTTGACCAATAACGGCGACGATCTTGCCGCGGTGATTACGCAATACGGCGATCGCATCGGACACGTGCAGGTCGCCGATGCTCCTGGTCGTGCACAGCCCGGCACCGGATCGATTGATTTCGACGCCGTGTTCACTCGTCTTGCCGAGCGCGGTTACAGCGGATATGTGTCGTGCGAATATCGACCCGTGGGACCGAGCGGGTCCAGTTTCGGCTGGATCGGCGGATAGGAGCGGCATGAGCACCGTCGGATTCATCGGACTGGGCATCATGGGCGGCCCGATGGCAGCGAATCTCGTAGCGGCCGGCCACGACGTTATTGGGTACAACCGCAGCCCGGGCAAAATACAGGCCTTGGTCGAACGGGGTGGCCGGGGCGCGCACAGCGTTACCGAGGCCGTCGAAGCAGCGGACATCGTGATCACAATGCTGCCCGATTCCCCGGATGTGGAGGCGGTCGTACTCGGCGATGGCGGCGTATTCGCCAACGTGAGGCGGGAAGCCCTGTTCATCGATATGAGCACGATCAATCCGAAAGTCTCCCAGCGCCTGGCGAGCGTCGGCGCCGAGGCGGGCCTGCGGGTTCTGGACGCACCGGTCAGCGGCGGCGAGCAGGGCGCGATCGAGGGTTCGCTGTCCATTATGGTCGGTGGAAATTCCGACGATGTCGCCGCCGCCCGGCCGATTCTTGAGGTTATGGGCGGGACCGTCGTGCACGTCGGGCCGCCCGGTGCCGGACAGACGGTCAAGGCGGCCAATCAGTTGGTGGTGGCCGGAAACCTGCAGTTGATCGCTGAGGCGATCGTCTTTTTGGAGGCCTCCGGCGTTGAGGCGAATTCGGCGTTGCAGGTTATCGGCGCCGGTTTGGCCGGCAGTACGGCCCTGGCTCGTAAAGGCACGAGCATGCTGGCCCGCGATTTCCGCCCCGGTTTCCGGCTCGAACTGCATCACAAAGATCTCGGCATAGCGCAATCAGCGGCCCGGGAAGCGGCGGTCACGTTGCCGGCTACGGCAATTGTGAGCCAACTCGTTGGCGCGTTGTGCGCGCAGGGCCATGGCGGTCTGGATCATTCGGCGCTGCTGCGGCTGGTCGAGCAGCTCTCCGGCCGGCTCAGCGAGGAATAGGGTCTGTCCGTATCGTTGACGAACGGAGCGTGTGTGGCTGTGGGCGGAACCAGGGTACTTTTGTTGAACGGCCCGCTGAGCGAGGATCGGGTGGCACGGATTCGCGCCAGCGTTCCCGATGCGACGATTGAAGTCGCCGATGACGCCGGCGATCTGGACCGGAAGGTGGCCGAAGCCGAGGTCATCGCCGGCAGCCTCGACGCGGCGATGTTGGCCAAAGCTGAACGGCTGCGCTGGGTGCATAGCTGGGCCGCCGGACCCAACGCCGCGCTGTATCCGGAAATGGTGGCGAGTCCGGTCGTATTGACCTCGTCCAAGGGAAACGGCGCGGTGCCGTTGGCCGAGCAGGCGATGCTGCTCATGCTGCTGCTGAACCGTAATGCGTTGCGTTGGGTCCAGGCGCAACGCGAGCGGAAATGGGATCGCTTTACCCATCCGGAGCTGGCCGGTCAAACGTGCGGAATTCTCGGACTCGGGTATTCCGGCAGCGACCTGGCGTTGAAGGCGAAAGCGTTCCACATGCGAGTGGTCGGCCTGCGTCGCGGCAGCGAACCGGTACCGGGCGTCGACCGGATGTATTCGGCCGACCAGTTGCACGAATTCCTGGCCGAATCCGATGTGGTCGTGGTGACCGCGCCGCTGACCGACCAGACGCGCGGGATGCTGGGCGAGCCGGAATTCCGCGCGATGAAAAACAGCGCATATTACATTTGCTTCTCGCGGGGCGGAATCGCCGACGACGCGGTCCTCCTGCGTGCGTTGCAGGAGGGATGGATCGCCGGCGCCGGACTGGACGCGCACGGTACCGAGCCGCTGCCGGCCGACAGTCCATTCTGGACCGCGCCGAACACGATCATCACGCCCCACAACGGCGCTACCACACCGCAAACCTCCGAACGTGGGGTCGACATCTTTATCGACAACCTCGGCCGGTTCGTTCGGGGCGAGGAATTGTTCAACGTCGTCGACAAGCGGCTCGGCTACTAGGGCGTGTGGCTTAAGTCCTCTGCCTGCTGCGCGGCGCCCAGACGACGACCGGCGGCGTTGTCGTCGTCGCCGATACAACACCGGTATCGGCTCCTCCTCCGCCTTGCGGGACACCCGCACCCGGGCTGCCTTGCCGGATCGCCGCCTGGATCACCGCTCGCGACGGCCAGGACTTAAGCCACACGCCCTAATTCGGGCGCTGCATGTGGAGGCCGTGCGCGACACCGAGCCGGGTGAGCAGGGTGCACGCGGCCTCCCGTTCGGGGTCGGGGAGCCCGCTGAGCAGTTCGGCGTCAACCTCGCGGGCGGCCCGGATCGCCTGTTGTCGTAGCTGCCGGCCGGTCTCGGTCAGCTCGATCCGGCGTCGCCGGCGGTCGGTAGCGTCGGGCAACCGGCGGACGGCGTTCAGATTCTCCAACTCGTCGAGCATGTCGACGACGACGCTGGCCGTCACGCCGATCCGCTGGGCCAACTCCCACTGCGACAGCGGATGAGCGCTGACAATCTCCAGAACCGCGCAGTGCCGGGGCTTGATCCCGGTCGGGGCGAGCTTGCCGGCGAGCCGGGCCGCCGCGATCTGACCAAGTTTGCCCAGAACGTAGGCGATGCTGCCGGCCATCGAATCGGTCGATGCCTCGTGATCTGCCACGCTCACGCCGATGATGCTAGCTCCGCCCGTATGGTTCGGGGGCCGAACAACTGGACTCATAGGTCACATAACGGATTCACAGGGTTCCTAAAGGAAACGTTCAGGTTGGCCACAGGAAAGCCCTCGACGATGCTCGCATGAGTGTGCAAGCAGCCGCGGATCGGCAGCAGGGCGGTCCTGAGCAGACGACCGTGGAATCCCCGGCGATACGGGTGCTTGTGGTCGACGACGAGCCGACCCTGACCGAGTTGTTGGCCATGGCGCTGCGGTATGAGGGCTGGCAGGTGCGCGTCGCCAGCGATGGAACGACCGCGCTGCGGCTGGCCCGCGAGTTCGCGCCCGATGCCGTCGTGCTTGACGTCATGCTGCCCGATGCGGACGGTCTGGAGGTGCTGCGCAAGCTGCGCGGGACGATGCCCGAGCTGCCGGTGCTGTTCCTGACCGCCCGTGATGCGGTGGAGGACCGGATCGCGGGTCTGACCGCCGGTGGCGATGATTACGTCACCAAGCCGTTCAGTTTGGAAGAAGTGGTGGCGCGGTTGCGCGGCCTGCTGAGGCGCGCGCAACGGTCGGTGGCGCGGAGCGAGGCATTGCTTGTGGTCGGTGACCTGAGCATGGATGAGGACAGCCATGAGGTACGCCGGGGCGACGATTTGATTCAGCTCACCGCTACCGAATTCGAATTATTAAGATTTCTCATGCGAAATTCGCGGCGCGTGTTGAGCAAGGCACAGATTCTCGACCGGGTCTGGAATTACGACTTCGGTGGTCAGGCCAACGTGGTCGAGCTCTACATTTCCTACCTGCGTAAGAAGATCGACGCCGGACGCGAGCCGATGATTCACACCCGGCGTGGCGCCGGGTACGTACTCAAGCCCGCGACATGACACCGCGATGGCCACGATTCCGCTGCACGGACTGCGCATTTCCGGCTGGTCGCTCCGGGCCCGTCTGCTTGCCGGCCTGATCGCCCTCCTGGCGGCGGTCTGCCTCGTGGTGGGCCTTGTCACCGAGATATTCCTGCATCGTTATCTGATCGGTCAGCTCGACAACCAGTTGGCGGCGGCGGCCGGTCGGGCCACTGAGGCGGCTCAGCATCCGCTGCCGACTCCGACGTATACGGGTCCGCCGCAGATCGACCCGCGGCATTTTCCCGGTCCGGGCCAGTCGATCGGCACGCTGGTCGTGCATATTACCGCCGGCGAGATCGACCGGTCGATCATTGTGGACGGTAGCCAATCCGGCAGCACGGTGATTCCGGCGGCCGCGCGAACCGCATTGCAGAACCTGCCGGCCGACGGGAATGCCCACACCATGCATTTGGGCAGCCTGGGCAATTATCGGGTCGTGGCCAACGCCGTCGGCGACGGGATAGTCATGGTGACCGGATTGCCCGAGCACGACATTTCCGCCACGCTGGTCCGGCTCGCGGTCACGATCGCCGCCGTTGCCGGAACGGCTTTGCTGCTCGCCGCTGTGGCCGGTGCGATCATCGTTCGCATCACGTTGCGGCCGTTGCAGCGGGTCGGAGCGACGGCGGCCCGGGTGGCCGAATTGCCGCTCGACCGGGGCGAGGTCGCGCTGTCGGTCCGGGTGCCGGACAAGGACATCGACTCGCGGACCGAGGTCGGTCAGGTCGGGGTGGCGATCAACCGGATGCTCGGCCATATCGCGGGGGCGTTGGCGAACCGACATGCCAGCGAAACCCGGGTCCGCCAATTCGTAGCCGACGCCAGCCACGAATTGCGCACTCCGTTGGCGGCGATCCGGGGCTATGCCGAATTGACCCGGCGCAGTCGCGACGACGTGCCGCCGGATATCGCGCACGCAATGCGCCGAGTCGAATCCGAGTCGACGCGGATGACCGCGCTGGTAGAGGATTTGCTCCTGCTCGCCCGATTGGATTCTGGTCGGCCATTGGTGCGAGAACCGGTTGACCTGACGCCGTTGGTGATCGACGCGGTCAGCGACGCGCATATCGCCGGGCCGGATCATTCGTGGCCGCTGGATTTGCCGGAGCGCTCATTCGTCGTGCTCGGTGATGCGGCCCGGCTGCACCAGGCGGTGGCGAACCTGCTCGCCAACGCGCGGATCCACACCCCGGCCGGAACGACCGTCACCACCAGCCTCTCGCTCGCCGATTCAGGGCAGGTCGTACTGTCCGTTGTGGACGATGGGCCCGGAATTCCGCCGGTGCTATTACCCGAGGTATTCGAACGGTTCGCCCGCGGGGACACGTCGCGTTCGCGGGCGGCCGGCAGCACCGGGTTGGGGCTGTCCATTGTGGCCGCCGTGGTCGAGGCGCATCAGGGTCTGGTTGCGGTGACAAGCCGCCCCGGACGTACCGAGTTCACGATTAGATTACCGCTCGCTGTTGATCCGGCTGGTTCACAGGCCGTGGACAGCGGCCGCACAGAAGTCGTACAGCTCTACCGGTGAGCTTTACGGGACGCAAAAGCAGCCGTGGTGTCACGGTCGGGGTGGTGAGGGCGTTTTGCGGGAGGTAAGCGCAGCCGTGGTGCCACGCTCGCGGCGATCACGGTGCGGCTGGTAGAGGAGAAGCGCCGTGGTGGCACGGTCGCGGCGGTAAGGACGTTTTGCGGGAGGTAAACGCAGCCGTGGTGGCACGGTCGGGGCGGTGAGGACGTTTTGCGGGAGGTCAACGCAGCCCTGGTGCCACGCTCGCTGCAGTAAAGCTGTGCGAATGGCCGCAATTCACAGCGAGGCACAGTCCACACCGGCGTGAGAGATGATCCGGACAGAATTGGATCATGACGACGCCACTGTCCCTAGTGGACGCCGAAGAACCCAGGGACCGGCGCTTGGCCAACCGAAATGATCAGCGCATACCAGTCTCGACCCAGGAGAGCCACATTTCGACCTCCGCCGCGGTGTGATGCCGGATGGCCCAATCGACGTGCCGCAGGCTCAGGCTGGCCCAATAGGCCCGGAACAATTCGGCCGGCAATTCGGCGCGGAGCAGTTCATACAACCACGCAGCCGGGCCGTCCTCGGAATGCAGTCCGAAATACAACACCATCAAATCGAACCGTCCATCGCCGCGACCGGCGCCGTCCCAGTCGATGACACCGGTCAACCGGTCACCGTCAACCAGCACGTTGGCCGGCTGAAAATCCAGGTGCACGAGGTCCACACCGGACGCGACAGTCGGCCCGGAAGCACCGACCTCCCGGACCCAATCGAGCAGTCGCCGGGTCCGGGCGCTAAACGACTGCAACGGCTCGTGCAGGCAGAACCCCGGACCGCTCCGCAACAGGTACAGGTCCGGGGCCGGTAGGTCGGTGCGGTCGGTCAATGCGCCGCGCAGCGCCGTATTGACCGCGACCATCTGCTCGACCAACCCCTGCTCGGCCCGTTCCGGCGGAATCCCCGGCAGCAGTTCCTGGATCAGCGCCACCGACGGACCGACCTGCAACACGTGCTCGTACCGCGGCACCGGAATCCCGCGCCCGCGCGCCACGTCCAGCAATGAGGCGATGCGCCGGTGCCGGGCGGCGTCGGCGTCCTGCTGCCAGGTGAGCACCGAACGCTGTCCGGTCGGATCGGCGACGTAGCCGGCGCCGACGTTGCCACCCTGGGCCGCACCCAGGTAGGTCAGCTCGAGCCCGTACGTCGTGTTGATTAGATCCAGGAGCGCGGGCGCATCCAGACGTGGTATCGGGCCGAAGGCCGACATGTCGGCAATCCTCTCCGTAATGAGACCGGCCGGCGGGGCTTGCCGGCCCGGGGCAGGTGGATGGGATGATCCGGTAGATCGCAAGGGCGTAACGACAGGGGTAGGGAATGACTGCGGAAGCACAGATCGGCGTCACCGGCCTGGCCGTGATGGGGCGCAACCTGGCCCGTAACTTCGCCCGGCATGGGTACACGGTTGCCCTGCACAACCGGACCACCAGCCGGATGCGGACATTGATAGAGGAATTCGGCCACGAGGGCAACTTCATTGGTGCTGAATCCCTGGAGGATTTCGTCGCCTCGCTGGAACGGCCGCGGCGCATCATCATCATGGTGCAGGCCGGCGCCGGCACCGACGCTGTCATCGACGAACTGGTGCCGTTGGTCGAACCCGGCGACACGATTGTCGACTGCGGCAATGCGCATTACACCGACACCCGGCGGCGCGAAGCGGCGTTGCGGGAAAAGGGCATTCACTTCGTCGGTTCGGGCGTTTCCGGTGGCGAAGAGGGCGCGTTGGAAGGGCCGAGCATCATGCCCGGCGGGCCGACCGAGTCGTACAAGACGCTCGGCCCGATGCTGGAGACGATCGCGGCCAAGGCCGAAGACGGTACGCCGTGCTGTGTCCACGTTGGACCGGACGGAGCCGGGCATTTTGTGAAGATGGTGCACAACGGCATCGAATACGCGGATATGCAGCTGATCGCTGAGGCGTATCACCTGCTGCGTACGCTGTTGGGCGCTTCGCCGGCCGAGTTGGCCGACATTTTCAAGCAGTGGAACGAGGGCGACCTGGAGTCGTTCCTCATCGAGATCACGGCCGAGGTTCTGGGCCATGTCGACGCCGCGACCGGTAAGCCGTTCGTGGATATCGTCGTCGACCAGGCCGAGCAGAAGGGCACCGGCCGGTGGACGGTGCAAAGCGCGCTCGACCTCGGCGTTCCGGTGACCGGCATCGCCGAGGCCACGTTCGCCCGCGCGCTGTCCGGTCATCCCGAGCAGCGGATTCCGGCGCAGCACTCGTTGCCCGGGCCGTCGGCCAGCGTCGATGTCGGCGACCGGACCGAGTTCATCGAGCACGTGCGCCGCGCCCTGTACGCGTCCAAAGTGGTCGCGTACGCCCAGGGCTTCGACCAGATTGCCGCGGCCAGCGCCGAATACGGTTGGGATGTCGACCGCGGTGCCATGGCTACGATCTGGCGCGCTGGGTGCATCATCCGGGCGCGGTTCCTGGACCGGATCAAGGAGGCGTACGCCGACCAGCCCGATCTGCCGTCGCTCTTGGTGGCGCCGTATTTCCGGGACGCGGTGGCGGCCGGGCAGGAGAGTTGGCGGCTGGTGGTCGCGACGGCGGCCCGGGCCGGAATTCCGACGCCGGCATTCTCCTCGTCACTGTCCTATTACGACGAACTGCGGTCCGAGCGCTTGCCGGCCGCGTTGATCCAGGGATTGCGCGATTTCTTCGGTGCGCACACCTACCGTCGGGTCGACCAGGACGGCGTCTTCCACACGCTGTGGGGCGGCGACCGCAGCGAGGAAAAGCAGAGCTGATCGAACTGGAAACTGCCGCCCGCGTTCAGTGCCCGGGCGGCAGTTTCGTTCTGCCAAAAGAAAGACCGCTTTACAGCTCCGATGAACGCACCTGACCGGCGCGATTTCCATGATCGTGAGTGGATTTGGTGCCGAAATCCGTACCGAATTCGCTCACGGTCATGCTCGAGCTCGATATCACGCGATGCATCCAATGCGTCGGCCACAAACCAGAGCGCGCTATTGGTTTCCGTGATCGTGATGGTATTTGTCAACGAAACGGCGACGAAAGCCATCACGATCCTGAGTGACGCAGTGTGCCATGTCCAAAACCATCGTGGTGACCGGCGCTTCAAGCGGATTCGGCGCAATGACGGTACGGGCGCTGGCCGAAGCCGGGCACCCGGCGGTGATAGCCTCGCGCACGTGAATCGGGACGATCTGACTCTTTCGGTTCTGGGGAGCGCAACGCCTTACCCGACGCCGGACAACCCCTGTTCTGGATACCTCGTCTCGAATGGCGATGTTCGGATATGGGTCGACGCCGGCAGCGGAACACTGGGACCGCTCCAACACCACGTGCGCCTCGCCGAGCTCGACGCGATCTGGATCTCGCATCTGCACGCTGATCACAGTGCCGACCTGCTGACCGCCTATTACGGCCTGCTCTACGCGGACATTCGCTTGGATGCGCCGATTCCGTTGTTCGGTCCGCCCGGTATCGCCGATCGGTTGGCGCATTTCCTCACGAACGGGGAAACTCGCAGCCCGGTGGAGTCCGCATTCGCGGTCGACGAGTTGTACGACGGTCACCAGGTGACCGTGGGCGGGCTGACGTTGTCGAGTCGCGCGGTCGAGCATGGAATTCCCGCATTCGCCGTGCGGGTCGAGAGCCCGGGGCGGTCGCTCGTCTACTCAGGCGACACGGCACCGTGCGCCGCACTCACCGAGCTAGCGAGCGGATGCGACCTGTTGCTGTGTGAGGCCGAGTACGCGCAGCTGCCCTCCGGCGAAGAACCGGTCCACCACACGGCCGAGGAGGCAGGCGACACGGCGCGGCAAGCGAGGGCGCGGCGGTTGGTGGCGACGCACATCGGTCGTTTCCTCACCCCCGGCGAGGCGGTCGCGCGTGCTTCCGCCCGATTCGACGGACCGGTCGAGGCCGCTGAGCCCGGTTCCGTATTCGTGGTCGGTTGAACGGCGACAGGTCACGTCGGCGCAGGTGAGCTCCAGTACGCGGGTGGTTTTCCACGTCTCGCCGCGGCGGATCCCTTGCAGGTCAAGGTTTTCATGAATCGTACGGCCAGCGCGCCATTTCGATGTTTCCCGGGTTTAATCGCTTTCGTTGGCGGCGCGGCGAAATCGGCTGAATGTGCCACGGTGACCGCGACGGTGACTTCAGGGCGGGTTGGCTGCCGCAGGAACTGCGTTCTCTGCGGTGACCGTGACATCAGGGTTCGCGAGAAGCGGGAAATCCGCACTGAAGTCACGCTCGCTGCGCCGAAGGCGGCCGGGGCGTCCTCGCTCCCGCCATATCGCCACGCTCGCTGCACCAAAGGCGCGGGGCGTCCTCGCTCTCGCCATATCGCCACGCTCGCTGCGCCGAAGGCGCGGAACTCAGACGTGCGGTCGCACTCATGTCACGCTCGCTGCACCGAAGGCGCCGGGGCGTCCCCGCTCCCGCCATATCGCCACGCTCGCTGCACCAAAGGCGCCGGGGCGCCTCCGCTCCCGCCCGGATGTTTAATCGAAGCCCCAGATTAGGCAGATAGTCCACTGAGGACTGTCATTCGTAACGGATAAAGCGAAACAGCGTTATCCCGGCCGGCAAGGGCTTGGTGCTGCCGGTGAACCGGTGCGCGGCGACGCCACCGTTCGCAGTTGGCGGTGACACCGGTTCGAAATCCCGGCGCTCAAACCATGAGCAAATCGTCGGAGCCAAGTCGGGCTCGAGCCGATTCCGGGTCCAGATCACCGTTCCACCGGGTCGAACCAACGCCTGGCAGTGCTCGACGGTGCCCTCGATATCGGCCTCGGTGATGTTGCCGAAAATCCCGGTCAGCAACACTAGGTCCGCCGGCACCATATCCGCGAAATTGTCGGTGCGTCCGGCATCACCGGTCACCACCGAAACCCGGTCCAGGCCGGCATCGGCCGCACGGGCCCGCGCCGAGCCCGCCAGCTCTTCGTGGATCTCCACCAGCCGCGCGGTGACGTCAGGGCGGCGCGGATGTTCGGCCAGCGGCCCGATCAGATCCCGGCCCTGCCCGGCGCACAGGCTGAGTATTCGCAACGGACCGGGCGGCGCTGTATCCAGCGCGATCCGCACCTGATCCCGCACCTCGACCAGCCGCCGGGCCAGCCCCGAGTCGGGATCGTCGTACTTCTCGTGCCAGGCCACCCAATCCATGCCGCTCAGCGTACGTGTTTTGTCCCGACAGTTGGCGCCGCCCAATAGGGAAGGCCCTAAGAAGCACGCCCTACGAAGGGAGGCCTCGCGCGGGTAGTGTTTTACCGGAGCCTAATACGGAGGTTGATCGTGCGTATCGTTGTCATCGGCGGCACCGGACACATCGGCAGCTACCTGGTCCCACGGCTGGTCCGCGGCGGCCACGACCTGACCGTGCTGAGCCGGGGTGAGCGCGAGCCCTACCACGCCGATGCGGCCTGGGACCAGGTCCGGCGACTGCAGGTCGACCGGGCCGCCGAGGACGCCGCCGGCACGTTCGGGAAGCGGATCGCCGACCTGGCCGCCGATGTGGTCATCGACCTGGTGTGTTTCACCCCTGATAGCGCGCGGCAACTGGCCGAGGCGCTGCGCGGGCACGCCGGCCACCTTGTCCACTGTGGAACGGTGTGGGTGCACGGCCCGTCGGTCGAGGTGCCGTACGACGAAGAGACGCCACGCCGCCCGTTCGGTGATTACGGTCTTCAGAAAGCGGAAATCGAGAAATACCTGCTAGCCGAATCGGCGCACGGCGGAATTCCCACCACTTTGCTTCATCCCGGTCATATCAGTGGACCGGGTTGGGTGCCGATCAATCCGGCCGGAAACCTGGACCTGGCTGTATATTCCGCTTTGGCCCGGGGCAAAGAGGTGGCGCTGCCCAACTTTGGGATGGAGACGCTGCATCACGTGCACGCGGACGATGTCGCACAGGCATTCCAGTTGACGCTGGCCCGGCGCAGTACGGCCGTGGGGGAGAGCTTCCACGTCGTCTCGCCGCGGGCGGTGACGTTGCGCGGGTACGCCGAAGCGGTTGCGTCGTGGTTCGGTCAGGAGGCGCGGCTGGCGTACCAGCCTTTCGACGAGTGGAAGGCGAATCAGTCCGAGCAGAACGTGCGCGCCACGTACGACCACATCGCGCACAGCCCGAGCGTCAGCATCGCCAAAGCCCAGCAGCTGTTGGGTTATCAGCCTCGGTACAGCTCGCTGCAGACGATCCGGGAGGCGCTCGCCTGGCTGGTGGCGCAGGGCCGGGTCGACACCGGCGGCCGCGCCCTCAGCCCGGCCTAAGCGAAGAATGGAGAACGATGGAATCGGGGCTTGATTTCGATCGGGTCAAGGCGGCCGCGGCGCGCCTGGCCGGCGCTGCGCACCGGACCCCGGTGATAACCAGCACCACGCTGAACGAATTGGCCGGCGCGACCGTATTCTTCAAGGCCGAGAATCTGCAGCGTATCGGCGCGTTCAAATTCCGCGGCGCGTACAACAAAATCGCCAGCCTCGACCCGGCCGAGCGGCAGGGCGGCGTGATCGCCTGGTCGTCCGGTAATCACGCCCAGGCGGTTGCCCTGGCCGCGAAATTGCACGGAATCAGCGCCACAATCGTGATGCCGCACGACGCTCCCGCGCTCAAGATCGAGGCGACCCGGGGTTATGGTGCCCGGATCGTCGGCTACGACCGGTATTCGGAAAGCCGCGAGGATATCGGCCGGGAACTGGCGCAGCGCGAGGGATTGTGCATCGTGCCGCCGTACGACGACTGGGACATCATGGCCGGGCAGGGCACCGCGGCGATGGAGCTCATCGACGAAATCGGCGACCTGGATACGCTCATCGCCCCGATCGGCGGCGGTGGGCTCATGGCCGGTAGCGCCGTGGCTGGTCGGGGTCTGCTGCCTCGGCTGCGGCTGGTCGGCGCCGAACCGGCGGCCGGCGACGACACGGCTCGTTCACTGGCGGCCGGCGAGCGGGTGTCAATTCCTACGCCGCGCACAATTGCCGATGGGCAGGGCGCGCAAACGCCGGGGGAGTTGACGTTCACGATCAATTCGCGGTTCGTCGATCAGGTCATCACGGTCGAGGATGCCGATATCGTGGCCGCCATGACGCTGTTGTTCGAACGGCTCAAGCTCGTTGTCGAACCATCCGGGGCCAGCGGCTTGGCCGCGTTATTGACCCAGCCCGGACAATTCGTGGGTCAGCGGGTCGGGATCATTCTGACCGGCGGCAATGTCGGGGCCGAGCAATTCGCCCGCCTGATTTCCGGCGCGAAAACCCCGCACACCCCGTGACCGCGGGACACCGGTCGTCCCACGGTCACGGGAAATCGACGCCTATTCAAGGTATTTGCCGAAGAACGCGCTAATGCGTTCCCAGCCGTCGACGGCCGCCTCCGGTCGGTAACTGGGTCGGTCAACCGCGAAGAACGCATGCCCGGCCCCCTCGTAGCTGTGGAAATCGAATGTCTTTCCGTTCGCGGTGAGAATGGACTCGAGCGTGGCCACCTGCTCCGGCGACGGGTGGGAGTCGTCGGCGCCGAAAAGGCCCAGCAGCGGGCTGCTCAGGTTCGGCAGGATGGCCTCGAGCGAGGTCATACGGCCGTCGGGCGCGTCGCCGATCACGAACGCCCCGTAGCAGTCCACCGCCGCGTCGACCTGCAGGTTGCAGGCCGCGAGTACGGTCTGCCGACCGCCCGAGCAGAAACCGATGACGCCGACCTTGCCGTTGCTGCCCGGCAGGCTCTTCAGATGATTGGCCGCGCCTTCGACATCACCGACCAGCCGGGCATCCGGCACCCCGCCGGCCGCGCGTGCGATGGCAGCCGCGTCGGCCGGGCTGGCGCCGGGCGCCTCCCGCGAATAGAGGTTGGGACAGACCGCGTCGTAGCCCAGCGTGGCGAATCGGCGCACGATCTCCTTGGTCGCCGCGTCGTAGCCAGGCAGGTGGTGGATGACAACGACACCGCCACGACTCGCCTCATCCAGCGGCTGCGCGCGGTAGGCCTCGATCTCATCGCCGCCATCGCCGGTGATGCGTATCGTCTCGGCCCGCAGAGCATCACTCACAATGCATCCTCCGTCATCCTCGTCGGCCCGGATCGCTGCTGCGATCAGGGTTCGACGCCGATCGTACGACCGGAAGCTAAGTATCGGTCAGCGGCCGACGGTCGCGGGCTTGGCGGTTTGTACGCCCGGCCGGGCTCGGCCGCGCAACGACGCGCGAGCCGTCTCGGGTGAGAGCAGGATCGGCAGGATCGCCACCACTCCAGCGCCGATCAGGTAATACGCCGGAATGTACTTGTCATGCAACGCGCCGATAAGCGCGGTGATGATGTACGGCGCCGTTCCACCGAACGCTGAGGTGGAAAGGTTGTAGCTGATGGCGAATCCGCCGTAGCGCACGTGCGTCGGGAACAGCGAGGGCAACGTCGAAGGCATCGTGCCCAGCAGCAATACCAGCAGAAAACCCAGTATGGCCAAGCCGACGATGGTCAGCGGAATGCTGCCCTGGGCCATGAGCACAAAGGACGGATAGGCCAGCACGATAAACCCGATGCAGGCGAACATCAGCACCGGTTTACGGCCGTGCCGGTCGGAGAACGCGCCCACCGAGGTAATGACCGTCATCATGAACAGCATCACGACAATGGCGATCACGTTTGACGTATTCTCCCCGATGTGCAGGGTTTCCTGCATATAGCTCGGCATGTACGTCAGCAGGGTGTAGTCGGCGACGTTGAGCAGCAGCACCATGCCGATACACATCAGCGCGGGACGCCAGTACGGCAGCAGGTCGCGGACCGGAGACTTCGCGGTCTGCCCGCGGTCCTGCAGTTCATGGAATACCGGCGTGTCCTCGAGCTTGAGCCGCAGATACAGCCCGACCGCGCCGAGCGGCAAGGCGATGAGGAACGGAATACGCCAACCCCACGACACCATGCTGTCGTGGCCGATTCCCGCGGTCAGTATCGTCGCGAGACCCGCGCCCATTACGTACCCGGACAGCGTCCCGAATTCCAGCCAACTGCTGAGGAATCCGCGTTTGCGGTCAGGTGAGTATTCGGCCATGAATGTGGCCGCGCCGCCGTATTCACCGCCGGTGGAAAAGCCCTGCACCATCCGGGCTATGACCAGCAGAACCGGCGACCAGAATCCGATCGCGCCGTAGCTGGGGAAGATCCCGATGACAAATGTGGACAGTGACATCAGGATGATCGTGATCGCCAGCACCCGCTGGCGGCCGATCTTGTCACCGAGCGGTCCGAAGAACATCCCGCCGAACGGGCGGATCGCAAATGATACGGCCAGAACGCCGAATGTCGACAAGGTACGAGCGGTCGCACTGTGGCCGGGGAAGAAAACCTCGCCGATGATTCCGGCGAGATATCCGTAGACCCCGTAGTCGTACCACTCCATGCAGTTGCCCATTGCCGAAGCGCTGATGGCTCGGTGTAGGACCGCCGGACTGGGTTGTTCCGCCGCCTCGCTGGTCTGAGTTGAGTTCTCCATGCGCGAACCCATTGTTGTTGCCTCCTCCGGGTGTTGCGCTCGCTTGCTGCGTTATTCGGACCGCATCTGCGTGGGGACGTAACACCACGCGTTACACACCCGGCCTCATCGCGCGCGGCGATGCCAACAGCCGGCCAGCGGTCGCGCCGCCTTACTGGCTGCGGCACATGTTTACTTCGTCTTGCCAAGCATTGTCGACGAGCGGTTGCGGTGCAAGGTGAGGACTAAACCGCTCTGTGACTTGCGGCATTGGATGTAACGCCCGGGAGTGGTTAAACCCCTTATAGACCAGGCGTTTTTCGGTCGCGGCCTGACGTTGTGACCAAAATTGGCGGCTATGTTTCATGTCACAACTGACTCGGGTTTGCCGGCCGGCGCCACGCCTGCCGATAGGCCGGATGCGGTCGTACAGTCGGTAACTGTCGGTATGAGCAGAAGGAGCGGGGATGTCGGCTGAGCGCGAGTCAGCGGTGGTCGCCACCGTGCCGAGGCGGCTCTTGATCGGTGGGGCATGGCGCGACGCCGCGGGCGGGGCGACCTTCGGCGTGGAGGATCCATCGACCGGGCGGGAGTTGACCAGGGTCGCTGACGCCAGCCCGGCCGATGGCCTGGCCGCCCTTGACGCCGCGGTCGCCGCGCAGCCCGGCTGGGCGGCGACCGCACCCCGGGAGCGCGGCGAGATCCTGCGCCGGGCCTACGAGCTGCTGATGGCGCGGCAGGATGACCTGGCGTTGCTGATGACGTTGGAGATGGGCAAGCCGCTGGCTGAGGCGCGGGGTGAAATCGCTTACGCAGCCGAGTTCTTCCGTTGGTTCGCCGAGGAAGCCGTACGGATCGACGGTGGATACGCGGTGGCGCCGGACGGTCGCAGCCGGTTTCTGGTGATGCGCCAGCCGGTCGGGCCGTGCCTGCTGATCACGCCGTGGAATTTTCCGATGGCGATGGGTACTCGCAAGATCGGGCCGGCCATCGCCGCCGGCTGCACGATGGTGATGAAACCGGCCGACCTGACGCCGTTGTCGATGCTGGCGCTGGCCGACATTTTGCGCGCGGCGGGTCTGCCGGCCGGGGTGCTGAACGTGGTGCCGACCACGTCGGCCGGCGCGGTCATGGAACCGTTGATCCGCGACGGCCGGGCCCGCAAGCTGTCGTTCACCGGATCCACCCAGGTCGGCCGGATTCTCCTGCAGCAGGCCGCCTCGACCGTGTTGCGGACTTCGATGGAATTGGGTGGCAACGCGCCGTTCTTGGTGTTCGCCGATTCGGACCTGGACGCCGCGGTTGACGCGGCGATGCTGGCCAAGATGCGCAATATCGGCGAGGCATGCACCGCGGCCAACCGGTTTTACGTGCAGCGCGAGGTCGCCACCGAATTCGCCGAGCGGTTGGCCAAGCGGATGGCCGCATTGCGGGTCGGCCGCGGCACCGAGACCGATTCCGAGGTAGGCCCGCTGATCAGTGCCGGCGCCCGGAACAAGGTGGCCGGGCTGGTCGACGACGCGGTGGGACGGGGCGGGCGGGTCCTGGTTGGTGGTGGCCCGCTGCCCGGCGCTGGTTATTTCTTCGCCCCGACCGTATTGACCGATGTGCCGGCCGAAGCGCGACTGTCCACAGAGGAAATCTTCGGCCCGGTGGCGCCAATCACCCCGTTCGACGACGAAGATCAGGCGGTGGCGCTGGCCAACAGCACCGAATTCGGCCTCGTTTCGTACCTGTTCACCCGCGATATCGACCGGGCGCTGCGGGTCTCGGAACGGCTGGAAGCTGGCATGGTTGGCCTGAATGCCGGCATTGTGTCCAACCCGGCTGCCCCCTTCGGTGGCGTGAAGCAATCCGGTCTGGGCCGCGAGGGCGGCCGGGTCGGCATCGAGGAATACCTCGAGGTGAAATACGTCGCGATTCCCGCGTCCTGGTAACTACCAGCGGGTTTCGGCCACCGGAGCTCGGTCCAATTTGGACTGCCACCAATCGGCATTGTCGGCGTACCACTGCACGGTGCCGGCCAGTCCGGTGGCGAAATCGACCTGCGGCGCCCAACCGAGTTCGCGGCGCAGCAACGAGGAATCAAGCAGGTACCGCCGGTCGTGGCCGGGCCGGTCCGGCACGGTGACCCGCAGGTCGTGCGGTTTGCCGAGCAGGTTCAGCACGCCGTCGGCCAGTTGCGTCACGGTACATTCGATTCCCGAGCCGACGTTGTAGGTCGCGCCAATGCGGCCGCGCCGCAATACCGCGTCGATCGCGGTGCAATGGTCGCTGACGTGCAGCCATTCGCGCCGGTGGTCGGCGCTGGAATACACCGGCAACGGCTGGTCCCGCAGGGCCGAGGTGATGAACAGCGGCAGTACCTTTTCCGGGAATTGGTACGGGCCGTAGTTATTGGCGCAGTTCGTCATCGTGATCGGTAGCCCGAACGTCTCGTGGTACGCGCGCACGATGTGGTCGCTGCCGGCTTTCGAGGCGTTGTACGGAGTTCGTGGTCGGTACGGCGATTCCTCGGTGAATGCCAGATCGCCTTCCAGCGGCAGATCGCCGTACACCTCGCAGGTCGAGATGTGGTGAAACCGGCTTACTCCGACCGTGCGGCAGGCCTCGAGCAGACGTTGCGTTCCGAGCACGTTGGTCTGCAGGAACCGGCCCGGGTCCAGGACCGCGAGGCTGTTGTGCGATTCGGCCGCGAAATTGACCACGGTGTCGATTTGGTGCTGCCGCAGCACGGATTCCACTGTGGACGTATCACCGATGTCGGCGTGTTCGAACCGAACGTCCACATCAGACAGGTTGTCACGCGATCCGGCGTAGGTCAGGGCATCGAGCGCGACGACCGTGTCGTCGGGATGGCGGCCGACCCAATAGCGGACGAAGTTCGTACCGATGAATCCGGCGGCACCGGTGACCAGCATGCGCATTTCTCACGACCCCATTCACGTTGTGTGGTGCAGGTTTAATCCGGGCGGTTCGGTCGCCGCCGTTCCGGGCCAGCCCTTGAATTCCACGTCGAGCCGGAATCGGTGGCCCAGATACCGGTGATTCGAGAGGGCGAGTACGGATTCGTCGCTATCGAGGGCGATACGGCGGACGAGCAGTAACGGCACCCCGGGCGCGACGCCCAGCAGCGTCGCGGTGTCCTCGGTGGCCGCGACCGCGGCGATGCTCTGCCGTACGGTCGAGATTTTCGTGCCGTGCCGACGCAGCGTTTCCCAGATACCGATTTCCTCGGCATCGGCCCGGCTGACATGCGCCGCCACCGCGGCCGGCACCCATTCGGTCACCGCATCGAGTGGCGTTTTGTCGGCGATACGGACCGAGCGGACTCGCAGCGACTCGGCCTCGGCGGGCAGACCGAGCGTTTCGGCAACATCGGCCGGCGTGGCCACAAATCCGAATTCGACCACCTTCCGCCGCAACTCCAGCCCGGCCTCGGCGACGGCCGAGGCCGCATGCTGGAACGAACCCAGCGCGACCGGCTGGTGGAAGGTCCCGCCGGCCACGTACCACCCGGCGCCCTTGCGGCTGCTGACCAGGCCCTCGGCCCGCAACTGCTCCAACGCGCGGCGCACGGTGATCCGGCTGACCCCGTAGCGCTTGCCCAGCTCGGCCTCGCTCTCCAGCGCACCCGAATCGCCGTAGTCACCGAGCGAGATGCGCTCACGCAGTTCGCCGGCGACCCGGGTGAACCGAGGACCTGTCATGGATCTGTACTATACAAGCGCAACTGAAAAATGCCAGGCCATACGGCAAAACGCGTCGTACAGTGCCGCTCATGACTCCGACAGTGCCGCGCAGCCTGCGCCGGGGGGACACAATCCGGGTGATCGCGCCGTCCACGTCGGCCGCCGGAATGCTCGACGATGCCCACCGCGAGATCCGGGACAAGCGTTTCGCCGAACTGGGGCTGACCCTGAGCTACGGCGAGCATGTCGCCGAGCAGGACGATTTCGGCTCGTCCTCGGTCGCCTCCCGGGTGGCCGACCTGCACGCCGCGTTCGCCGACCCCGACGTGGCCGGAATTCTCACCGTGCTCGGTGGCTACAACTCCAACCAATTGCTGCCGTATCTGGACTGGGATTTGATCGGCGCCAATCCGAAAGTCCTCTGTGGATATTCCGATATCACCGCACTGCTGAATTCGATACTGCACCGGTCCGGGCTGATGACGTATCTCGGCCCACACTGGTGCACGTTCGGCATGCGGGACGGCTTCGACCCAATTCTGCGGGGCTTCACCGAATGCCTGTTCGCAACCGATGAATTCGATCTGACACCCGCCGCCGAATGGTCCGACGACGTCTGGTTCCGTGACCAGGACGACCGGACCTTTTTCCGCAATGAGGGCTGGTGGGTGTTGCAGCCGGGCAGTGGATCTGGTCGGCTGGTGGGCGGTAACCTGATTACCTTCAATACGCTGCAGGGCACGCCATACATGTCGTCGTTGGACGATTCTGTGCTGCTGGTCGAGGACGACCTCGAAGCGCATCCGGCTAGCTTTGACCGCAGCCTGACGTCGTTGCTGCAGCAGCCCGGGGCCGAGGGAATTCAGGCCGTCGTGATTGGACGGTTCCAACGGCGCAGCAACATGACCCGGTCGCTGCTGGAACAGATCGTGGCATCAAAACGCGAGCTGAACGGCATTCCCGTCATCGCGAATGTCGACATTGGACATACGTGGCCGCTGGCTACGGTGCCGATCGGTGGGCAGGTACGAGTCGAGACCGACCGGATCCGCGTGCAAAAGCGCTAGGGCGTGTCTGTTGAATCCTGGCCGTCGCGCAGCAGGCCGAGGATTCAAGAGACACGCTCTAGTTCCACACGGGTTTGTCGCTGCCCCACGGTGTTGGCGGATGGGCCCAGGTCCTAGGACCGGTCGAGAGAACAACCGGTGACAGCGCATACGTCACGTCGCCCGCGGTCGCCAGCCACGGCGCCGGATCGGGCCGGTTGTCGACCAGCGGCGTGACGCCCCCGGACAGCAGCCACCGCGCGGTCTGGGCCAGGGACAACTCGACGTGCCAACTGCCGCCCTCGAGCGCCCGCCGGGTCAGCGCGCGCAGTACGCCGGCCGCCAGCAGGTACCCGGTGCCGTGGTCGAGCGCCTGCGCCGGCAGCGCGCCCGGACCCTCCGGGCCGCCGCAGAGATCGCCAATGCCGCTGGCCGCCTGCACCAGGCTGTCGAACCCGCGCCGCCCAGCCCACGGACCGGTCGCGCCCCACGCGCTCAACGTCGCCACCACGATGCCGGGCCGGCGTTCGGCCAGCCGGACCGGATCCAACCCGAGCCGGGTCAGGGCACCGGCCCGATATCCGGCGACCACGACATCGGCCCGCTCCAGCAGGTCGTGGAACGTCGAGCGGTCGGCCTCCGAATCCAGGTCGAGCAGGGTGGAGCGCTTGCCGAAGTCGGTGTCGCGGTGCTGCCACTCCAGCTCGGGCAACCTGGGACTGTCCACACGCAACACGTCCGCGCCCAGCAGCGCCAGGGTCCGGGTGCCGACCGGCCCCGCGATGACCCGGGTCAGGTCCAGAATCCTAATCCCGTCGGCCGGCAACGTCGGGTTGGCCGGGTACCGGGCTGGCGGGGCCAGCCCCACCGGCCGCGTGGTGAGCAACGGCAGCGCCGCCACTGCCGCGCCCTGCGGGTGATCCTGCCACTGCGCCGCGGTACGGACCGCGGCCGCCACACCACCGGCCTGCACAACGGCGTCTTCGACCTCAAGCACGGGCCGCCCCGCCACCGCCTCCACGACCGCCTCGGGCGAGCCGACCCGCAACGCCCGTAGCAGCCGGGCCCGGTGGTGCGGGTAGTTCGCGTGCAGCCGGATCCAGCCGTCGGCGGCCGGCAGCGATCGCCACAACGCGTCGGGTGCACCCGGCCCGGCCCCAGCCACCCGCAGATGCCGTTCGCTGGTGAACGCAACTGCCGTGCCCCGGGAATCGACCCGTACGTAGGCGGCCGAAGACCCGCGCACGACAGCGAATTCGGCCGCGGCCAGACCAGCGCAGCCCACGGTCGCGGTGGCCAGTTCGGTGACGCGCAACGGGGCCGGCAGGGTGCCGGGCGGACCGCTCAACGCGACCTGGTCCAGCAGCTCGGCCGGCCCGTCCAGGGCCGACCAGGCCTGGGTCAGCAGCTCCTCAGACATCGGACGTACTGCCCAGCTGGCGTACCCCCGGCAACGCTCGGCAGCCCGATCGCCTGCCAGCGCAGGAATCCGCCGCGCATGTCGGTTGCCCGATGCAACCCGAGATCCTGCAGGCTGGCCGCGGCCAGGCTCGACGTGTAGCCCTCGGAACAGAACACAATGACCCGCAACGCATCGTCCTGCGCCTCCTCGATACGAGCGGAGCTGGTCGGATCCAACCGCCATTCCAGCACGTTTCGTTCGAGTACGAGGGATCCGGGCAGCTCGCCTTCGCGGCGGCGTTGCAATTCGGGCCGGATATCGACAAGCAGGGCGCCACATCGCTGTTCGGCCGCGGCGCGACCGGGGGTGACCCGCGCCAGCTTGGTCCGAGCCAGGGCCAGCGACTCGTCGATCCGGCTCATAGATCCGCCTCCGGTTCCCGAGTCGGCACGGTCCGGATCGCCTCGAGCCCGCCGGGCCCGCGCCGGTAGAACGTCATCGATGCCAGCGGTGGCGAGTACGCGTGGATGCTCACCGCAGCCGGATCATGACAGTTGTAGACATCGTGCACCGCATCGGGTGCGAGCCAGTGCACGTCGCCCGGATTGATTTCGTGATTCTCAATGTGGCCGAGCCGGTCGGCGTGGTCCTCGTGCAGGCTGCCCTGGACGACATGCAGGGCGGCGGCCGATCCACCGTGGTCGTGCAATGTGGTGGCCTGACCGGGCAGCCAGGTCAGCAGCCAGATATCGACGAGGTCGTCAGAACGCAGCAGGTAGCAATAGCGCTCGCCGGCATCGAATCGTACGTGCGGTTCCCAGCTGTCGCGGTCGGCGACTGTCTTATGGACGAGATCGATCAGTTCGGATGGTGATAGGCCTACGCGGGCGGTCATGCCGTGGTTCCTTCCGGGACAGTATCGGCCGAGCGAACATGCGGCTCGGACAACAACAGCTCCCCGAAAGGCGAGATGCGTTCATGACGCGATCGTCTGCATGGCCGGCCCGCGGTGGCGGACTCGAACGGATGCGCCGGGCCGCAGGTCGAGGCGGTCGGCGACGTCACTGGTCAGCTGCGCCCACAGCTCCTGGCCGTCGGCCTCCAGCGCGACCCGGGTCTCGAAGCCCAGCCGGGTCAGGCTGACCACGGTCGCCGGGAGCCCGTCGCTGCTTGGCTCGGTCGACAATTCCAGGTCGTGCGGGCGAATCAGCGCGCCCTGCAGGTTGGTCACCGGCCCCAGGAATGTCATCACCCATTCGTTGACCGGGTTGTCGTAGATCTCCTGTGGCGCACCGACCTGCGCCACCGCGCCGTCGGACATCACCACGACCTCGTCGGCGACCTCCATCGCCTCTTCCTGGTCGTGGGTGACGATGACCGTGGTGACGTGCAGTTCGTCGTGCAGCCGGCGTAGCCAGGCCCGCAATTCCTTACGTACCTGGGCATCCAGCGCGCCGAACGGCTCGTCCAGCAGCAATACGTTTGGCTCTACGGCCAACGCGCGGGCCAGCGCCATCCGTTGCCGCTGCCCGCCGGAGAGTTGGGCCGGATAACGGTCGGCGAATTTCTCCAGGTGTACGAGTTCCAGCAATTCCTGGACGCGCGCCTTGATTTCACCTTTGGGCCGTTTACGGATGGACAGTCCGAACGCGACATTCCGCGCCACCGTCATGTGCTTGAACGGCGCGTAATGCTGGAAGACGAAGCCCACGTTGCGCCGCTGCGGCGGCAACCGGGTTGCGTCAGTGCCGCCGATTTCCACGACTCCCGAATCGGGGGTGTCCAGGCCGGCGATCACCCGCAACAACGTGGATTTGCCGCTGCCGCTGGGTCCGAGCAATGCGGTCAGCGAGCCGGTCTCCACCTCGACCGTGACATTGTCCAGCGCGGTGAACGACCCGAACCGTTTCGTCACGCCACGGGCGCTGATGCTCATGCTGTTCTCCTCATCGCGCGGTTCCAGCGGGACGCAGCCGGCGGGCGACCAGCAGGCTGATCACCGCGAGCACGGCCAGGGCGAAAGCGGCCGAATAGGCGCTGGCCTGGTCGAAGTTGTCGAATCGTTCCTCGACGAACAACGTGATCGTCTGGGTCTGGCCGACCACCCGACCCGATACGACCGCGACCGCGCCGTATTCGCCGAGTGAGCGGGCCAGCGCCAGTACGACGCCGTAGGCCAACGCGCCCCGGATCGAGGGCAATGTGATGCGCGTAAATGTCTGCCAGGGCGAGCTACCCAGGGTGTACGCGGCCTGTTCCTGCTCATCGCCGATCTCTTCAAGCACCGGCGCGACCGCCCGCACCACCAGCGGCAGGCCGACGAAGATCGTGGCCACGACCATGCCGGGCAGGCTGAAAATGATTTGAATACCGTGCCGAGTCAGCCAACCGCCGACCGGCTCGCGGGATCCGTAGATCAGCGTCAGCGCGAGTCCGACCACGACTGGCGATACCGCCACCGGCAGGTCGATCACCGCATCCAGCAGGCGCCGGCCGGGAAAGCGGTGCCGGACCAACAGCAGCGCCGCGCCGACTCCGAAGATTGTGTTGGCGATGACCGCCACGCCGGCCACGATGGCGGTGACCTGGAATGCGTGGGCCGCCTCGGACGAGGTGAGCGCGGTGAATACCGGGTTGATTCCGTGCTCGAATGTCCGGCGCAGCACGAGGATCAGCGGCAGAACGAGCAGTACCAGCAGGTATGCGAGCACGACGAACCGAATGCTGTATCGGGTCACCCGGGAGCCGGACTGAGGAGTCGAATCAGCCATGGCGGGCCACCCACCGACGCACGATTTCCAGCAACAGCATCACCAGCAGCGCGATCACCAGCAGTGCGGTGGACAACGCTGCCGCGCCGAGCGTATTTCCGCTTTGGATCTGGTTGAAGATATTGACCGCCGCGACCTCGGTCTTGAATGGCAGGTTGCCGGAGATCAACACGGTCGACCCGAACTCGCTGACCGCGCGGGCAAAGGACAATGCGGTGCCGGCCAGCATTGCCGGCAACAGGTTTGGCAGCAGGATCCGGCGGGCGCGGGTAAAGCCGCCGGCGCCGAGCGAGGCGGCGGCCTCTTCCATATCGGTGTCGAATTCGGCCAGCACCGGCTGCACGGTCCGCACCACGAACGGCAGCGTCACGAAGAGCAGCGCCGCCACGACACCGATTTTGGCGTAGGCGACATTGACGTGCACCGGGCTGTTCGGCCCGTACAACGCCAGCAATACCAGGCCGGCGACGATGGTCGGCAGCGCGAGTGGCAGATCAATCAGCACATCGATGATTCCGGCGCCACGAAAGCGATCCCGGACCAGCACCCAGGCGATCAACGTACCCATGACCAGGTTGATGCCGGCGACAATCAGCGAGGAATAGATCGTGAGCTTCAGCGCCGCCCATGCCTGGGCCGACGTGAGGGCGTGCCAGAACTCGGAAAACCCGCCGGACTGGGATTTCCAGACCACCGCGCCCAGCGGGATCAACACGATCAGGCTCAGGTAGATCATCGTCAACCCGAGGCCCAGTGGCGCACCCCAACTCCGGCGCCGGACGACTTCCGGCGCCGGGGCGGTCGGCTCGGCAGCCGCCGCTGCGGGGAGGACCGCGCTACTTCTTGGCAACAGAAACCCCGAGCTTCTTTTCGATGCCCGCGACAATGCCGGTGTCCGGGTCGAAGAACTTCTTGGTCACGCTGGGCCAGCCACCGAAGTCGCGAATCGTGAACAACCCGGACGGGGTCTTGAACTTGCCTTTGTCCACTGTGGACACGATCGGGCGGTAGCCGTTATCGGCGAATATCTTCTGGGCCTGCTCTGAGTACAGGAACTTCAGGAATGCCTTGGCCTGCTTGGGATGCTTGCTGTCCTTGGTTACCGCGACCGGGTTCTCAATCAGCAACGTCTTGTTCGGCACGACGTAGTCGACCGGCTGATTGTTCTGCTGGGCGAAGATCGCCTCGTTCTCGTACGAGATCAGCACGTCGCCGGTGCCGTTGGTGAAGGTCTGCAGCGCCTTGCGGCCGGATTCGTCTTGTACGGCGGTGTTTCCCAGCACCTTGGTCAGGTAATTCGTGGCCTGCTGCTGGGTGTCGCCGTTCTTGATCTGCGAACCGTACGCGCCCATGATGTTCCACTGGGCCGAGCCGGAGGAGAACGGATTCGGCGTCACGACCTTGACGCCCTTACGCGCCAGGTCCGGCCAATCCTTGATGTGCTTGGGATTTCCCTTGCGCACAACCAGGGACACCACCGAATCGGTGACCATGCCCTTGTATTGGTTGGCGTTCCACGACGACGCGACGATGCCATCCTTGACCAGCCGGGTGATATCCGGTTCCAGGGAAAAGGCGACGATATCGGCCTGCTGACCCGAATCGACGGCCCGGCTCTGGTCGCCGGAAGCTCCGTAGGACTGCTTGAACGTGACGTTCTTTCCGGCCGGCGTTGCCTGGAATGCCGAGATGATTTTCTGGTACGCGGCCTGTGGGGTCGAGTACGCGACCAGCGACAGCTCAGTGCCGCCGGAGCTGCTGCTGCTGCAGCCGGCAACGCCGAGTGAGGTCAGGGAGAGGGCGGCCAGGACCGAGAACGCGCTACGACGCATGGTGAATTGGCTTCCGGTGCGATATTTGATCGGGTGGGTTCGTCTGCCCGATTACGCGATGAATTCCGCAATCAGGCGGGAATAAAACGACAGCGCGCCGATGCGACGCGACGCAGATCTACGTGCAGTCGCTGCACCAGGAAAACGCCAACCATGACGCGGAGCTTAGCAGCCAAGACCGGACAAGCAACCGGGCTGGCAATCGGGCAATAAAGCGTCGGACAGAGATATATTCGAATTCAGATATTAATTGTTCGGTTCAGCTGAGCCACCCGGGCGTAACCAGACCTGATTCATAGGCCATGACGACAAGCTGCGCCCGGTCGCGGGCGCCGACCTTCACCATCGCCCGACTGACATGGGTTTTGGCTGTGGCTGGACTCACCACGAGCCGGGCCGCGATGTCCTCGTTGGACAGACCCTCGGCCACCAACGCGGTGACCTCACGTTCCCGTTCGGTGAGCCGGTCCAGCTCAGCGGTGGGCGTCGGTCGACGGGCGCGGGTGGCGAATTCGGCGATCAGCCTTTTCGTAACGCCGGGGGAGAGCAGCGCGTCTCCGGATGCGACCGCCTGCACACCGCGGACCAGGTCGGCCGGCTCGGTGTCCTTTACCAGAAAGCCGCTGGCGCCCAGTCGTAGCGCCTCGAAGACGTACTCATCGAGCTCGAACGTGGTGAGGATGACGATGCGGATCTCGGACAGGCTCGGGTCGGCCACGATGCGTTCGGTCGCGCCAAGACCGTCCAGCACCGGCATGCGGATGTCCATCAGCACGACGTCCGGACGTAGTTGGCCGGCCAGCCGCACCGCCTCGACGCCGTCCTTGGCCTCGCCGACGACCTGGATGTCCGGCTGGGCGTCCAGCAGCGCCCGGAATCCGGCCCGGACCAGGGCCTGGTCGTCAGCCAGTAGGACGTCGATCATGCTCGCCTCCCAGCGGCAGCGTGGCCTCTACCCGGAATCCGCCGCCCGGTCGCGGCCCGGCCTGCAACGCGCCGCCGAGTGAGGCCGCCCGCTCCCGCATGCCGGTGATTCCGTTCCCACCCGGGACCGCCGGCACAGTGCCGCCGGTCCCGTCGTCGTCGACACAAATGGACAGTTCGTGCGGACCGTAGTCCAGCGTGATCGTGACCGTGGCCGAGCCGGCGTGCTTGGCCACATTGGTCAGCGACTCCTGCAGGATCCGGTACGCGGCCAGGTCCGCGCCGGCCGGCAGCGGCCGTACCTCGCCACTGGATTCGGTGTGCACATCCAGACCGATCGCCTCGGCCCGACCGAGCAGCTCCTCGAGGTGGGCCAGCGACGGGGCGGGTGAGCGGGGCAGGTGTTCGTCGACCTGACGCAGCACGCCCAGTACCGAACGCAGTTCCTGCAGGGTTTCCTTGCTCGCGGTCTTGATCGTCTGCAGCGCCGCCTTGCCCTGCTCGGGGTGTTCGTCGATCAGGTGCAGCGCGACGCCGGCCTGCACATTGATCAGCGAGATGTTGTGCGCCAATACGTCGTGCAGCTCACGCGCGATGCGCAGCCGCTCATCGCTGACCAGCCGCTGCGTCTCGGACTGCCGGGCGGCGGCGGCCGTGGCGGCTCGTTCCCGCCGGATCCGGGCCACCTCGGAGATCGCGAGCAGCACCAGGACCCAGGCCGCGACCTCGCCCGCCAACGCGGCCGCCGGGCGCGCCTCCTGGCCGGCCAGCCACGGTCCCCACAACAACGCGACGTAGCCAACGGCCACGGTGACCCAGCCGATCCAGCGCGGGCCGTACCGTACGGCAGCGAAGAACGCGATGATCAAGGTGAGCCAGAACGGACCCATCGGATATCCCAGCATCCGATAGGCAAAGATTGTCGCTCCCGCGATCGCGAGTGCGACCACCGGTTGGCGACGACGTAGCACGAGCCCAACCGCGGCGAGCGCGATCAACAGATTGGCCCAGGCGTCCATCGGGCGGCCGCTGATGTGATTGTGCATGGCCGCGCCGTTGGTGCCGGCGATCGTGAACACGCCGACCATCACTGCGATGACGGTGTCGACGAGTGGTACGGGCCACCGCCTGGGATTCACCGACGCGGGCCACCGGCGGTCGTTCACAGCCAAGACGTTAGGCCACAGTTGGCCGGGCGGCATTGCGCCACGGTCGACAACTGCCGTACTACCTGGGGCGTACGGAACGTGCCCATGGCCGCAACCGGCCAGGGGTCAAATGCCCGCACTGTCCGATCTCTCCCGGGTCTCGCTCGTGCGGTTGGTCCAATGCGGACAGTCAGCGCCGCACACCGATATACGGTATCGCCATGGCTGATCCCGATCTGCCGCGTTTGCGGGGAGTTGTGCTCGACTTCGACGGGCTCATCGCCGATACCGAAACCCCGGTTTTCGAGGCGTGGCGGGACGAGGCTCGGATGCTCGGCGGCGATCTGGATCTGGCCGGGTTCGGTGTTGTGGTGGGGCGCAATGTCGCGGACGAGGAGCTCGTGCGGCTGCTGCTCGGGCCGGAACACCAGTCGCACACCGCCGAGATCATGGAGCGGGTTCGCGTACGGAGCCGGTTGAATACGGACCAGACGACGGCCCGGCCCGGCGTCGCGGAGTTGATTGCGGATATCGAGCGTTGCGGGCTCCCGCTGGGTGTCGCGTCCAGCTCGCCGCATTCCTGGTTGACCCGGCATCTGGCGCGGCTCGGGCTTGATGAGCATTTCGGCGCGATCTGCGGGTCGGACGACGTCGGCGGGGTGGCCAAGCCGGCGCCCGATGTCTACCTGGCCGCCTTGGATCTCATGCAGGTCAAGGCGGCGAATGCGCTCGCGGTGGAGGATTCGGTCAACGGCATGGCCGCCGCGCATGCCGCCGGAATGCGTTGTGTGGCGGTGCCCGGACCGATTACGGCGGGTTTTGATTTCAGCTCGGCGGAGGCAGTCCTACCGACCCTGGATGGGGTTGATCTGAATCAACTCGCGGCCGTGAGCGGAATGCGCGTTTAAGTACGCGTATGCCTGGCGCCGCTACAGTGTCTTCGTGCCTTTTGACCAGTCCGGTAGCGGCGGGGACGGTCCGCGCGACCGTGAGGCGAATGGCCGGCTGTGGATGCGTGAGTTCGATGAGGCTACCGATGCGGCATTTCTGGCCTCTCGGCAGCGGACGGCTGGATCCGACCGTGTGGAAGAGACCGATGCTGAGGTAATACCGAGCGAGTCGGATATCGACGAGGTTTCGGCTGGTGACGAGCCGCGGGAGTCCCGCGGCTATGGGACCGGGCCGTTGTCGTGGGACGAGTTCGACGCTGTGAGAGATGCGGTGATCCTGGCCTCTCGACAGCGGACGGATCCCGAGGCCGTGTCCGAGCCTGACGGACCAACGACTGACGCGGCTTCCGAGCCCGCGCCGGACGTAGTGGATTCTTCGCCTGATGGCAACGCCCGCCCAGAAGTTGATGCGGCGCTGGCCGATGAGGTGGTTCGCGAGACAGATCAAGAACCGTTAGACCCTGTGGAAGTGGGTGATGGCCAGTCGGTTATCGATTCAGCTCCGGCTGGCGGCGCGGCGCGTGAGAAGGCGGAGCCGGCTGAAGAATCCGCGCCGGTTCCGTACCGCGAGTTGATGCATATCCCGGACCAAACGGGTAGGCGACCGAGCGACGCGCTGCTGACGTTCGACCCGGAAAAGGCCGGATTGCCACCGCTGACCAGGGAGCAGGCCGAGGACTACCTTAGGACTGTCGATTTCGAGAAACGACCGTGGCTGAAAGGCATAGATGAACTCTCCCCAGAGGCCCGCTACGTGATTGCCGCGATCGACCAAGGCGACGGCCACGCGCTGCAACGGCACGAAGGCCACGGCTCGGGCCAGAACGCGATCGACCGCCTGACAAAGCTGCACGACATGGCCAA
>JBEDUI010000100.1:0-5376 GCA_040414495.1 Mycobacteriales bacterium | reverse complement strand
GTCGGGGGTCGAGCGGTGGCCAGGATCGGGCCGGCGGGGTCAGCTGCGGGCGGTGGCCAGGATCGGGCCGGCTGGGGTCGAGCGGTGGCCAGGATCGGGCCGGCGGGGTCGAGCGGTGGCCAGGATCGGGCCGGCGGGGTCAGCTGCGGGCGGTGGCCAGTACTTGGTCGCACACCGCGGGCATGCCGGTCTCATCGGTAGATCGCTGGGTCAGCACGACGACGGTGAGATCCTCGGTCGGGATGTTCGACCAGGCCGTACCGGATCCACCCTCCCAGGTGTACCGACCATCGTCCAGTGTGGACACTCCGTAGCCCCAGCCGCGATCACCGAGCAGGCTGAACCCGGGCCATACGTTCGTCAGCTGCGTTTCGGTGAGCTGATTCCGTGTCATTTCCAGGACCGTTTCCGGTTCAAGCAACGGACTTCCGCCGCGCAGCAACATGCGGCCGAACGCGACCACGTCGTCCACTGTAGACAGGAGGCCGCCGGCGCCGTCGGGAAACGCCGGTGGCGCCGACCATTGCCCGCCCGGTGCGTCGTTGACGACGAACTGGCCGTCCCGCTTGTCGTACGCCGTCGCCAGCCGGCTGATATCGGCCGCGAAAAATGCGGTGTCCCGCATGTCGAGCGGACCGAACAACCGGTCTCGCATTACCTCGTCGAACGGTTTTCCGACCGCCCGCGCCGCCAATACCCCCAGCACTTGCGAGCCAGCTGAATACAGCCACCGTTCTCCCGGCTGGGCCAGCAACGGCAATTCGCCCAACCGCGAAAGCCACGTATCCGGGTCCGGCGTTTGCGCCGGCTGCGGCCCACCAAAGATCTGCAGGTGCTGCTCGGCCGCGGCGGTCACGATCGGCCACGGCTCGGGCGTCATAAACATCGCGCCCTGCATTCCCAGGCCCCAGGTGAACGTCAGCAAATCCCGTACCGTAATGGAACGCTGCGCCGGCTCGGTATCCGTTAACGGGCTGTCGGGGCTGCGCAGCACCCGACGTCGCGCCAATTCGGGCAACAATTCCTCGACATTATCGGTCAGCCCGAATACGCCGTCGTCAATGAGCGACAGTACGGCGGCGGCTGTCATCGGCTTGGTTATCGAGGAAATCCGGAACAGCGTGTCCCGCCGCATCGGCGCGCCGCCAATGGTCTGTACGCCAGCGGTCGCCACATGAATCTGGTCGCCGCGCGAAACCGCCGCAACCACGCCGGGCGCCTGCCCGTCGGCCACCGCCTGCTCGACGAGCTCGTCGATCCGGGCGACCACAGTGTCGTCAAACCCGTTTCCGTTCGGCATGCGGGCCAGCCTATGGCCACCAACCGCGTCGTGACCGACACATCCGAATTTACGAGCCGAACAGCTTGGCCAACTCCTGCGCGTATCGCTCGACCAGTTCCGGCGACGTGCCGTCGGCGCCCTGGAACAAGCCACGGGCAAGCTGCGGATAGATCGCAAGCGCATTGGCCGCGCCCATCATGATGAGCAGCAGTGCGGCCGGATCGAGCCGTTCGTCGATCTCGCCGGCAGCCTGCCGGGCCCGAATGGCGGCGATTTCGCGTTGCAGCCGGGCATCGCGCGCCGCCACCTCTTCGGGGTCGCTGTCGGCCCCGGAGTCGGCCCCGGAGTCGGCCCCGGAGTCGGCAAGGCCCTCCCACACCAGCAGCCGCGCGCCCTGGCGCGGGTCGACGCTGGCCTGCACGTACCGCTTCAGCATCTCGGCGAAATCGATATCGTCGGGGATCGCCTGCGCCTCGTACGTCCGCCACCTCCGGCCAATCTCCCGGTACAGGCCCTCTTTGCCATCGAAGTAGTACGCGATGAGCTGTTGGTTCACGCCGGCCCGTTTCGCGATTTCGGATACTCGGGCACCGGCAAAGCCCTTGGCTGAGAATTCCTCGATCGCGGCGTCCAGGATGCGCGCTTTGGTCCGCTCCGGGTCACGTTGGCGTTCGTGTGGCGCCGGCGCCCGCCGCGCCGATCGCCTGGACGCCGCCGTCGAGTCCGGCTCCGATCGCCTGGGCGCCGCCGGTTCTGATCGCCTGGGCGCCGCCGTCGAGTCCCGCTCCGATCGCCTGGACGCCGCCGGTTCTGATCGCCTGGTTGATGCCGCCGACTCCGGCCCCGATCGTCTTGATGCGGCCGGTGTCTGGCCTGGGTCGTCGGCTCTGCGCGCGCTCATGTCGCCCATTCTGCCATCTGAGCGACTACATTAATCATCTATATGTTTGATAGAGTCACCTGCACCGATGATTAAAGGAGTTGGCATGACAACCACGGCAAGTCCGCCGTATCCACGGCGTTGGGCGTCGTTGGCGCTGCTGCTGGCAGCGGTGTTCATGGACATGGTCGACAGTCAGATCGTCACGATCGCGCTGCCGACCATCCAGCGCGATCTGCACGTGTCCTCGGCGGCGCTGCAGTGGACCGCTACCGGCTACACGTTGGCGTTCGCGCTGACGCTGATCGCCGGTGGTCGGCTCGGCGACCGGTTCGGGCAGCGCCCGCTGTTCGTGATCGGCACGATCGGATTCGCCCTGGCCTCGTTGGTGGCCGGTATCGCGCCCGGCGTCGGGGTGCTGTTAGGCGCGCGGGCGGCACAGGGAATGTGCGCCGGGCTGATGGTGCCGCAGGTATTGGCGTTCATTTACGCCGAATTTCCGCCGGCTGAACAGGGCAAGGCGATGGGGCTATTCGGGATGACATTCCCTATCGGCGGAATCGCCGGCCCATTGCTCGGTGGCCTGTTGACCCAGGCCGATCTGTTCGGCTGGCATTGGCGAACCGTCTTTTTCATCAACGTGCCGATCGGCCTGGCCGCCGCATTCGGCGCCGCGATAATCCTGCCGGCGGCCCGCCGGAGGAGTCGTGGTGGCGTGGATCTGTCCAGTGTGGTCGTGCTCGGTGCGGGCCTGCTGGCGCTGCTCTATCCGTTGGTGCAGGGCCGCGAATTGGGCTGGCCGGCCTGGAGTTTCGTTCTCATGGCGGCTGCGGTACCGCTGCTGGCCGTATTCATCGGCACTCAGCGTGGGTTGGAGCGCCGCGGCCTGGAACCGCTTGTTCCGCCGCGACTCTTGCGCAGTCGGACGATCGCGGTCGGTTCGCTGGTTATGGTGGTTTTCTACTGTGGAATGGGCGCGTTTTTCGTACTCACCCTGCACCTGCAGAACGGTCTGGGCTATTCGCCGGTGAAGACCGCGTTGACCATGCTTCCAGCCACTGTGGGAATTGTGGCCGGAAATAGCCTGGGCATGCCGTTGGCGCCGACATTGGGTCGCCGGCTGCCGATGATCGGGCTCGGTTTATTGCTCGTGGGTACCGCGATCATGATTGCCGTTGTCGGTCATTGCGGAACGCACCTGGCGCCGTGGGACCTGATCGTTCCCATTGTCCTGTATGGAGCGGGTCTGGGGTTGGGTGCGTCGTCGCTGATGCTCATTACGATCGGTGGCGCGGCCGGCGCCGATGCCGGCTCCGCCTCAGGACTGGTCAATACGGTCGTTCAGCTCGGTACGGCCGCCGGACCTGCCACGATCGGGACGCTGTTCTTCAGTCGGTTGGCGTCCGGTGGTTTTGTCGATGCGACTCGGGTCAGTCTGGTGCTCGGACTGGGCCTGTTCGCGGCGGCGCTACTGACCTGTTTGTTGCTGCCGGTCCAGCGCCCGGCGGTCCCAGCCGCGGCCCCGGTGAAGGAGCACTCAGCCCGAAGTAATTGACCGGAGTTCCTTCAGCACCAGGTCGTCGATCGTCGTCGCTTCAAAGGAAATCGTGCCCGAACTGCCTGACTCGATAGCCAATCGGTCATCTTTCGCGACGAATTCGGCCAACGCGGACAGGCTGGGCGCGATGCAGTAACTATCGGCGCCGGCATCCATGGCCCGTTGCACCGGGCCGGTCTGGGAAATGCCGAGTTCGAAATCCTGCAGTTCGCACAGCACCAGCCTGGCCTGGGGAAACTTGCTTTTGAGAATGCCGATCAATTGCGGACTGACGACCGGCGCGATAACCACGTCGGCACTGGCCGATGCCTGTTTCATATCGACGACGATGAAGCCAGGTCCCAATTGCTCGCTGAGCCGGTCGCGAGCGGCCGGTTTCAACGGCAAAGCGGTGGTGACAACCTTGACACCAGGAGCGGGGAATCCCGTGACGACGACCGACGGCGCCGGATCGGCACGGAACCAGCTGCCAATTCGCTTACGCCAGCGCGACATGCGACCCCCTCGTGACGACTGTCGCTATAGTAACGATTCCGCGGCTCAGCGCGGTTCGGTCGATGCCAACACTTCTGTACGAGTCAGCGCGCGCTGCATCACGCCCCGCTGCTGTTGTTGATCATGAAGTTCCCGGCAAAATTGTCGGCGTGTCGTCGGCGTGTCGTACAGGGAACTTCATGATCAACACAGTCATTGGATTCGGTTGAACCAGTGGATTTCCTGGCCGTGCGATCTGGTCCAGGCCAGCGGCGTGCCGTCGAGCGCGAGCACGTTGTATCGGGCATTGTCCGGCGGATCCGGCAATTCGTCGTAGTGCAGCACTTCCGGGTCCTCGTTGGCGATCCAGCGCGCCCGCAGTTGCCCTACGGTTGCGGCAAACGCGGACCGGCGCGGGCCGGAAACCTGATACAGCACCGATGTGTGGAACACAACCAACGTCGCGTCGGGCGGTGCTTTTGCCGCCAGCGCCGGCAGGTCGTCGACCAGATCGCCGCGCACCAGCAGCGGCGGTTCGCTGGCGGCTATTGCGGCGGCGGCCCGGAGCCGGGCGCGGCGATGGTTGTGTTCGGGCCAGATGAGCGCGTCCAGCCAGGCAATGTCGGCGGGATTGGTTACATCGACTGGATTGAGGTCGAGACCGGCCCGCCAGAGCACGCGGGGTCGTTCGGTCGGCGGCGCTATTCCGGTGAGCGCTGTTTCCAGAATTGGCGCGCCGGCACCGATTGTGTAATCGCCATATCGATAAGCGTATCGGTCGGGATAAAGGCACAATCCGGCCGACGCGCCGACCTCCAACAATGCCAGCGGCTGCGGCAGTCTGGTCAGCACCGGTAGCAGCGCGGCGCACCGGCCGGCCTCATTTGTCTGGGTCGCGCGGGCGCGTATTTCTGTTTCGATGGCTGGCCAATGCGAGACGACGTAATCGGTGAATTCGGCCGGGTCGGCAACCGGACCGCCCAGAAATCGGACCACACCGAACAGGAGGTTCGGTTGCCGTTTGGCCGGCGGCAGCGAGTCGATCAGCCTCAGCAGCCGCCGCTCGCGGGAGACCGCGAGCGACAGCCGCTCGTACGACGGCGAAACCCCGCGCGCCTCACGTATCGCGAAATCCGCGTATAGCTCGTCCGTCGTCATGCTCGAATTCTATTTGCCCACCAA
>JBEDUI010000099.1:0-40539 GCA_040414495.1 Mycobacteriales bacterium | reverse complement strand
TCTATATCGCGTTTGAGCGAGGACGAGAGCATCCACAGGAACGGGGCGGCGAACAGCAGCGCGATCAGCCACATAATGAGACTCGCGACCACCCGCCGGACCGCCTTGCGCTGGCGCCGGCGGCGTTGCAGCGCGGCCCGGGAGGTCGCCGGCATGGTGAGACTGCTCATGTGTACAACCCCCTTCCCTTCTGATAGCGCCACATGCACAGCGTCAGCACGAGGACACCGAGGAACGTGATGACGCCCATCGCCGCGGCGTAACCGAACTTATAGAACTGAAAACCGTTCTGATACATGTAATAGGCCAGGACGGTGGTGGAATCGGCCGGACCGCCCTGGGTCAAAAATGCCATCATGCCGAAACCCTGCGATGTACCGATGAACGATGTGATCGCGAGAAATGTGGTGGTCGGCATGAGCGCGGGCCAGGTGATTGTCCAGAACCGGCGTAGCGGTCCGGCTCCATCGGCCATCGCGGCCTCGTGCAGTTCCTGCGGCATGTCCTGCAACGCGGCCAGGTAGATCACCGCCTGGTAGCCCATTGCCGCCCAGACGTGGATGAGAACGAGCGCCGGCAGCGCGGTCGTGCTCGACACCAACCACAGTGGACCGTGCTTGATGCCGACCAGAGCCAGGCCCCGGTTGAGGATGCCCGAGTCCGGGTTGAGCACCAGCAACCAGACCATGCCGATGGCGACCGAGTTGACCATGCTCGGGACGAAGAACACCACCCGCAGGAGCCCGCGCCCGATGAGCGGCCGGTTCAACGCGAGCGCGAGCAACAACCCGAGCCCGATCGAGAACGGCACCCCGATTCCGGCGAAGAAGACCGTACGTAGCAGCGCTTTCCAGAATCCGGCGTCGGAGAACAGGTTGGTGAAGTTGGTGATTCCGGCCCATTGAATTCCGGACAGTCCGGAGACGACATTCCAGTTCGTAAACGAAATGGCAATGCCGGCCAGCACCGGCACCAACGTGAAGCAGAGCAGCCCCAGCATGTTGGGCGCGATGAATGCCCACGGCACCCACCACCGCTCCCGGCTGCGGCCGGCGCTGGGCCGGGCGACAGAGATCGTGGTCGGTTCAGCGACCGGCTGCAGCGCGGTCACCGGTCAGCTGTCTTTCTTGATGGCGGCATCGCATTTCGATTTGGCCTGCTTCGCCCAATTGGCCACGGACATCTTGCCGAGCAAGGCCTGCTGGTTGAGCGAGCCCATGACGGTCGACATTTCCGGGGCCGCCGTAGTGATGGTGTCGAGGGGAATCTTCTTGCCTGGCGCCAGAATCGTGGCGTGCGCCGAATCGACGTCGTACAGCTTGGCGGCGTCCGGCCCGAGCAGCGACGACATGATCGCGTCCTGCGGCATACCCGACATCGAGGGCAGCCGGCCGCCCTGCACCATATATTGCGCGCCTTCGGTCATCCACCACTTCACCAGGGTCCAGGCGGCGTCCTGGCTCTTGGACATCTTCGTGATCGCCAGGAAGTCGCCCCACGCACCCAGATCCCAGTACGTGTTGCCTTTCTCCGGGACAGGTACGGGTTTGATCAGCGTCTTGAAGTCGTGCGGATAGCTTTTCGTATCGTTGACGTAGCGCAGGAGGTAGGCGCTGTTGATGAGCATGCCGACCTTGCCGGTCAGGAATACCGACTGTGGGTAGACGGCCAGCTGCTGCGCCAGGATCTGGGTTTCGGGGATGGCGGACTTTTCGTTGATCATGTCGACGGCTAGCTGCATTGATTTACTGAAGATCGGCGCGTCATAGTTCGACTCTTTGCCGCCGTTCTTGTACGTGTCGTCAGGGCCGAGCGTCTGGCGGGCGAGATCCGGCGCGTTAAAGGTGCCGTAGACGTTAGAGCCCGATAGCTCTTTGCAGATCGCGCGGAATTCGTCGGTGGTCCAGTTGTCCGGCACGGTGATGTTCTTCGCCTTGAGCATGGCGGCGTTCATCATCACCAGCGACGGTGTGGCCGCGGCCGGGATTGTGTAGACCTTGCCGTCGAAGACGTAATTCGATGGGTGCGTTTCCTTGGGCGCGAACTTTGCGAATTGCGATTCGCCGCCGATCCGGTCGGTCAGGTCGATGAACAGCCCGGCCTTGACCCGCTTGGCGACAGCCTCGGCGCTGTAGGAGACGACGATGTCGATGTCCACCCCGCCCGACAGCGAGGTATCGAGTTTGAGGTTGCCGGTCGGATCGTTGACGTAGCGGTGATAGGTCACCTTGATGTTCGGATACTTTTTCTGGAACGCGGCGAACATCTGGTTGGGGCCGGTCTCCGGCGGCACGCCGCCCCAGACGTTCAATACGGCTGAGGTGGCATTTCCCTTTCCACCGCTGTCGTTTTTGGCGTTCGTGCCGCATCCGGCCAGCAAACCGGCGGTACCAGCGCCGGCCAGTCCGGTGAGGACGGTGCGGCGGCTCAGCTCACGCTGACTAGGCATGGTTGTGCCTCCAGTGTCACGTATATGAGGGCATGACTTACTGCAAGGACTTCTCCACCGACCGGCGGATCTCGTGCATCCACAGCCGCACCTCGTCATCGCTGGCGAGATTCCGGCGGCCGGTGAGCGAGAGCGCGATCGGGTACTGCGCGGGGTAGTCGATCAGGGTCGCCGCCCCGAACTCCCCGGGTTGGTGCCATTCCTCGAGAATGAGGATGTCGCGGTCGAGCTCGAGCAATTCCCGGGCCCGCCGCAGCGCCTCGACTTCGTCCGCCGGCGTGGCGGCCGTATCGCAGGGCCACCCGTGCCGGGCCCGGGATGCCCGCAGGATCTCCAACGCCTCGGATTCGGGAAATTCCAGCAGCATACGCATTCCAGGCGCCGATTTGTGCAGCGGAAATCCACCGCTCCAGAACTCCACGTGGTCGTAGCGGCCCTCGCCGGCTCGGAGAAAATACAGAATCTGTCCGCGCCACAGGATCGAGAGGGTGATCAGGATCCCGGGGTGCCGGCGGGCTTCATCGAGCATGACCGCGCGGGGCAGCCGGACCAGCGGGAAATTGGTGACCCCGCGGGCCAAGGTGATGACGCCGAAATCGGGTTCGAATCGGCGGTTCTCCAGTTTGCGTACGTACCCGGCATTGGCCAGCGCCGACAGAATTCGCGACACCGAGCTTTGATGCACACCGACCAGGTCGGCCAGTTCGGTCTGCGACATAGGCCGACCGGCATCGACCAACCGTCGCAGAATATCCAATCCCCGGGTTAATGACTGGCTGCCTGATGGGCGGCCGACCGGGAGGGCGCGTTGCATGGACGCATGCTGCTATGCAACATACGCATTGTCAATAGTCCGCAAGCGGTCGACGCATCGGGGTTTTGGGTCAGTGCTGTGCGCGTGAGCGCCAGGCGCGGGGCGAGACACCGGTGATGAGTTTGAACTGGCGACTGAACAGAAACACGTCGGGATAACCGAGCGTCGTGGCGATATCGGAGATCGTGGCGTCCGACTCGTCCAGTCGCGACATCGCCTGCTGGATCCGCCGGCGCACCAGCCAGGTACGCGGCGCCAGACCGAAGGTCTGCCGGAATCGGCGGCGGAAGTAGTCCGGCGAAAGCCCGACCACGGCGGCCAGTTCGGCGCTGCTTGGTCGGTCGGCCAGCCGGTCGTCGACGTACTCCTCGAGCCGGGCCCGATCCGCTGCCGGAAGTGGCGGCACCTGGGTGGACCGGTCGGCCAGTCGGAACAGCGAGGAGAAAAACACCACCAGCAGCGCGCGTACCCGCTGCGGCCGGAATTCCAGCGCACTGGCCAGCTCACGGACCAGAGCGTCCATGGTGGACCGCAGATCCCAGGCGTCGGACAGAACAAGATACGGCCGCGGGCCCCGGCCGGGTCCGGTCAGCCGAAAGCGGTACAGGACCGGAATTGCCTCGTCCGCGGCGCTGAGGCGGAACGGAGTCCGCGCTGGCAACCACAGCAGCGATCCGGGGCGCAGCGTCACCGAATGGTCCCGTATGTGCCCGTGAATAGTCCCGGCGACCAGCACGTAGACCAGATCCTCGGACAGGCCGGTGTCGAACCGTACCGACCAGTCTCGGGCCAGCCGGTCGAAGCCAAATAGCTCGCCCACCATCGTCTCGCCTTGTGCCGCGAGATCGTCGAGCCACCGCTGTCGGGATCGGGTCATCTCGGCAGCGTCGCACACCCATTGAGTGCAAATACAGTGCCGGCCCCGGCCATGGTGCGCCGGCGGTGTTCGGCGCAGGATCGAGGCCATGCCGACCACCACCGCACTGACTCGCGAACAGGTTGTCCAATTCCATGCCACGGGTTATCTGGGCCCGTTCGCCGCGATGACACCGCAGGAGATGGCGTCGGTCCGTGCCCGGATCGAGGCCGAGGTGCTGCCCACCGCCGGCATCAATCCACGAAACCCCTTACAGTCCAGGCATCTGGACAACCGGCTCGTCTATGATCTGATCTCCGCGCCGCCGCTGCTGGACCCGATCCGGTCGCTGATCGGCGATGACGTGGTGGTATGGGCGTCGTATTTCTTCAACAAGGAACCTGGTGGCAAGGAGATTCCGTGGCATCAGGACGCGAATTTCTGGCCGATCGAACCGCCATTGAACATCTCGATCTGGATGGCGATCGACGAGGTCACCCAGGCCAACTCGTGCGTGCAAATTATTCCCGGCTCACATCGTCAGGTCGTGCCGCACGTGCGGGCGGGGGAGGACATGGCGTTTGGTGAGGAAGCCGATCCCGGCTCGTTCGAGGCGAGCCAGGCCGTGGATATGGTGCTGCGGCCGGGCGAGTTCTTCATTTTCAACGAGCGGATGCTGCATCATTCGAATGCGAACACCTCGGCCGATCGTCGGCTCGGCCTGTCCGCCCGCTATACGGTGCCGTTCGTCAACATTCTCGATCAGGACGGCCCACCGTTGTTCCCCGAACACGCCTGCGTGGTGGTGTCCGGTGTGGACAACTTCCGTCTCAATCGGACAGTCGACCCGCCGCGTTGACCGTTGTGCTTATGGCGCGTCGAGCACGGCCTCGACGCTTCGGCGCATTTCATGCAGCAGCAGCCGGATCTTGTCCTCCGAGGCGATGCTTTTCGACCCGGTGAGGGCCAGAGCGAGCGGATGCCCGTTGTGCGGCCGCAGCGGTATCGCCGCGGATACGTGATCTTCTTCGCCCCAGTCGGCCAGCACCAGGCAGTCGTGCACGACCAGTGAACGCGCGGCTTTTATCGTGCTCTTCGCCGTTTTCGGTACGCGCTCGGTCGGCCGATCCCACCCGAACCGCTCGCGGGAATGGGCCAGAAGCGCCTCGCCTTGTGCGTTCGGCATGTCCGCGATGAACCGCAGCGCCGGCGAGGACAGGTGCATCGGATAACCGTCGCCCTCGAATCGGACCGGTCGCCGGCCGGCCAGCGTGCGCCGAAAGTAAATCATCTGCTTACGCCAGAGCATGCACAGCGAAACCGTCAGACCCGGGACCTGTGCGGCGCAGTCCTCGAGCACCTGACTCGGCTTTTCCACCAGGTCGAAGCGGGACTGCGCGGCGACGGCCAATGCGAGAATTCCGTAATCCGGAGCGAAACTGCGGTACGTCTCTTTGCGGACGTAGCCTTCCTCGGTCAACGTCGCGAGAATTCGCGAAACCGAACTCTGATGCAGGCCGCATATCCGGCCGATCTCGGTCGCGGACATCGGTTTGTCCGCATCGACGAGGATCCGGAGAATGCGCAGCCCACGCATCAGCGCCTGCGTCTGGCCGCGAGTATCCGGTGCGCGTTCAACCACTCTACGGAGGCTAACATGCGCATTGCGCATGTCCTACCAGGAGTGGTCTTTCCCCGACATCGTGCGCCCGTCTGTCAGAATATTCGGCCGGGTCGACGCTGGGCCGGCGCCGTGCCGGCCCGCGGGAAGTCAGCAGTTTTGGAGAAGCCACGCCTGGGCGCGCTGCCTAGCGTGAACAACAGCCGTCGTCCGAACTGCATCCGGCCCGCTGAGGAGCCTCGCATGTGCCTGCCACCGCTGTATTCGCCACAAGGTACGAACACCGCACGCCAGGTCGCGTTGGCGATGAATGTGTCGCTGGATGGATACGTGGCCGGGCCGCACGGTGAACTCGACTGGGTTTTTCGCACTACGGACAAAGCGCAACTGGATTGGATGACAACGTTTGTCGGGAGCGTCGACACGATCCTGCTCGGCGACGTGACCTACCGCGAGCAGGCGGCGGCGTGGCCAACCCGCCGGGGCCTGATGGCGGACCTGTTGAACAAACATGCCAAGGTCGTATTCTCCAGTCATATCGACGTGCCGGATTGGAATAACTCCCGTCGCGCTAGTGCAAGTCCGGCCGCGGAAATCGCCCGGCTCAAGCAAACTCCCGGAAAAGACATTTTCGTGACGGGAGGCGCCCGGCTGGCCCGCTCGCTGGCGCAGGAAGGCCTCATCGATATCTACCATCTGCTCGTACACCCGGTTGTGCTAGGACGCGGTTTGTCGTTATTCGGTGACAACGCGTTGCGGTTCACCCGGGTAAGCTCGTGCGAATTCGCCAGCGGCACCGTGCATATCGCCTACCGTCCACAGGTCTCGATAGGAGAAATGTGATGAGCACATTCGTTTCCAGCGACGGAACCACCATTGGCTATGAACGTAGCGGCGACGGGCCGCCGGTGATCCTTGTGGACGGTGCTTTGTGCTGGCGTGAATCCGGGCCGGCGCGTCCATTGGCGCAGCGGCTTGCCCCGGACTTCACCGTCTTTATCTATGACCGCCGTGGTCGCGGAGAAAGCGGCGACACGACGCCGTATTCGGTGGAGCGCGAGGTCGATGACTTGGCCGGGCTGATCAAGGTGGCCGGGGGATCGGCCTTCCTGTACGGCATTTCCTCCGGTGCGGCGCTGGTGCTCGAGGCGGCCAGCCGCGGTCTGCCGGTCAGCAAGGTCGCGGCATTTGAAACGCCGATAGTCACCGACGAGCGGGCTCCGATACCGGCTGACTATGTACCGCGGCTGAACGAATATCTGGCCAATGGCCGGCGCGGCAAGGCAGTCAAGCATTTCATGCGTACCGCGATTCAATTGCCGGCGCCCATGGTCGCGCTGATGGGTCTGATGCCGGCCTGGCCCAAGCTCAAGCGGGTGGCGCACACATTGCCGTACGACCATGCGCTGCTGGGTGACACGGCCGCTGGTCACGAGTCGCCGATACCGCGTTGGTCCACCAGCGTGGTGCCGACCCTGATAATGGATGGGGGCAGAAGTCCACAGTGGATGCGCAGCAGTCAGCGGAACATCGCGGGTGCCATCCCAGGTGCGCATTATCGCACCATCCCGGGCCAGACACACATGCTCAAGCCCGACGCAATCGCCCCGATCCTGCGCGAATTCTTCGTTTCATGACCGGCCTTCGCTTGACGCCGCCCCGTTGTTGATCATGAAGTTACCTGCGTGCGTTTTTCGTTTCATGACCGGCTCTCGTGTGCCGCTCCGGCTGTTGCTGATTCTCGTGTGTCGCTCCTGTTGTTGCTGATTCTCGTTCGCCGCTCCTGTTGTTGATCATGAAGTTCCCTGCGCGACACGCCGTCGACACGCCGACGGCAACGTCGGGAACCTCATGATCAACAGGTCAATCGGCCACGCGGCGACTCAGGGGAGCAGCTCAATCGGCCACGCGCAGACTCAGGGGGCAGGTCGATCGGCCACGCGCAGACTCAGCGGGGGAGCAGCTCAATCGGCCACGCGGAGACTCAGGGGGGCAGGTCAATCAGCCACCCGAAGACTCAGCGGGGGGAGCAATGCGCGCTGAGCCGGCGGCGTTGATATTGTGCGGATCGCGAGCCTGGTTCGTACGTATCCGCGGCACGAGCCGCACCTGGCTGATCTGCCGTACCGGCTCAGTTCCCCGTCCGCGGTCAGCCCCGATGACGCACGAGTGTGGACGGTCGAGGACGGGCGGGTCGTGGCATATGCGGTGGTGCAGTCGGCGTGGGGGCCCGTCGACTACCTCATCGAACCAGGGCTGGAGGACGTCATCGGGCCCGAGTTGGCAGCCTGGCTGTTGCCCCGCCTGCAGGAAATTTCCGCGTCCGAGTTGGACTGGTGCATCGATAGCCGCGCCGAACTCGCCGTACGTAATAAATTTGCCGAATCGTTGGGATTTCGGCGGAGTGATTCGCATCTGGTCGAGCACGAATGTTCACTGGCCAGCCTCCCCGACCGAGTAGCGCCGCCCGGCTTTGTCATCCGCGAATTGGCCGGTGCGGCTGAGACCGCGGCGGTAGCTCAGCTGCAGCGAACAGCGTTCGCGTCAGCCAACATGACGACGCAGTGCCGGCAACGGACGCTGAACGCGCCCGGCTATCGGTCCGAATTGGATCTCGTCGCGGTGGCGCCGGATGAGACGCTCGCGGCATTCTGTCTGTCCTGGCTGGACCCAGCCGGCTGTTATGGGCAGATCGAGCCGACCGGGACGCATCCGGATTATGTACGGCACGGCCTTGGTCGCGCGTTGCTCGCCGAGACGTTTCACCGGCTGGCCGAGTATGGCGCCAGTTCGGTGCGGGTGGAGGCCGTCTCCGTGGATCCGGCTGCGTTGGCGTTCTATGCGGCGAGCGGATTTCGGGCTATCGGCCGTATCGAGAAATACGCCCGCCGCTTTCAGCCCTGACTGCGATGTAACGCAAATGCCAACTCAGTCGCCTGGGCTGGTACGTAACGCAAATGGCGACCCAGCCGGCTGGACCGCGACTCAGCGCGAATGGCGACCCAGCCGGCTGGACCGCGACTCAGCGTAAACGGCGACTCAGTCGGCTGGACTGCGAGTCAACGCAAAATGGCGATTCAGTCGGCTGGTTCGGTCCGGCGCGAGCGGCGCCACCAGCGGACCCGGCGCTCGCGGTTGGTCGTAACCTCCGGCGCGGCGGTGGCCGCCGCCTCGGCTTCGGCGGCGGCCCGTTCGGCGGCGGCGCGTTGCTCGGCATACCAGTCCCGGACCACCTGGTCGGGGTCCAGCGGCATCTGGTTGACCGGCGGACCGGTGGTCGGTTTGCGAATCGCGGCGAGAATTTTCTCGTTGAGGTCGGCGACGATCTGTCGCACCGCGGGCTCGGACCGGGCTCGCATCGCGGCGGCCAGCGCGTCCTCGACATCCTTACGCAAAGCCAGCGCCGGGGGCAGGAAGGAGAGGTTCTCGCGGGCCATCTTCTGCTTGACCCACCACAGGTCGTCGTGTGGCTTGCCAAGATCGGGAATGGGCTTTCCCGCGCCGGGGAGGTTGTCGAAGTCGCCGCGGTTCTGCGCGTCACGGATCTGCTTGTCGACCCAGGTTTCGAAGCTGACTCCAGCTGGCTTGCGTTCGGTCATGCCTCGATTCTCCCTTGTCCGGCCGGGCGCTCGCCAGGATGTGCGCCGATTGCCCCGACTGGTCCGGTATTTCGGTGCCTTGTCCGACCCCGTCGAACTCGCGGCGATATTTGGGCGAACAGCAGCGACGGGTTCTGTGATGGGCCGCCGAACGTGCAATCGGTCGTGGGCCACGCGGCCGACAGTGGGGACGCATCCCGGGGTGCGGCCGGGAGCGTTTGGCGCAAATGCTCTCGAAACTGCAGACAGTAGGCCCTCTCCAGTGATGTACTGGCGAGGTTCATACACCTGTAGTAGTCATGCCCACACGTACCGTGCACACCTGGGAGAGAGCCGCGTTTATGGCCGCCGACCAGCCCGAGCAACCGCAGACCCCGTCCAGCCAGCCCATGTTCAGCCAGCCCATGTTCAGCCAGCCGCCATACGAGTCATCCTCAACGGCCGGTCCCATCGACCCAGCCGATTCGCTCGACCCCGATTGCTCGTCGGACTCGTCCAGCGCCCCTTACGACCGGGATGGCTTGTTCGGCGCTGGTTGCGAGCCTTCCGATCTGGCGGCGGAGGCGCAGGACGATCAGGACAATATCGCTGCCCTGGTTGCCGAGGCCCGGGCGCAGGGTCCGCTCCCTGGTCCACGGCCGGATCCGCAAAGGGTGCACCGCCCACCGTCGCTACCGCATCTGCCCGACGTCGAGCGGGATGAGGTCGACGCGATTATCGGCCGGGTGTTGGCGGAGTCAACCGGCTGGTAATTCGTCAGGCCAACGTGATGGCGCCGATATCGGACCAGAGATTCAACGCGACCACGGCGGCTTTCACGCCGTAACGGCCGGGTGCCGGAATGTGCTCGGGCGTAGCAATTGTCACCGGTAACGTCACACCCTCGCCCGCGGCCAGGTCTGGTAGGCGCGGAAGCGCTCCGTGCAGTACGTACGGCGATGCGGGCAGCCGCTCTCCGGTCGTATCCAACAGCCAGGCCTGAACATGCGCGCTGTCGCGAGCAACGTTTTTCCAGGGCTCGATGTCACTATTGCGGATCGTGATGGTCAATTCCGGAAGAGTGTCCGCCGGCCCGGTGAACGGATCGACCGGCCACTCGAGGCGTAGGTTTTCGCGTCGGGCCGGGCGGCCGGGCACCGGGCTGATCGGCCCGGGATCGGCACTCGTGTGCCAGGCGCCGCTGCGCGTTTTCGCGATATTAAGCACAGCCCAGGCATCGCGCTGCGCCATAGAGGGCGCGGCAAAGGTTTGGCTCGGGTTGAACTCTATACGTGATTCGCCGATCAGCCGCCACCCTTCACGCGGCAATTCGGCGGCGCGATCGCCCAACTGCGTCAGCGACCCGTGCTCACCCAATGCATCCTCGAGCGTTGTTCCTGCTCCGGTGAGGACGGACGGGTCGATGTCGAGATGGCCGAGCTGTACCAGGGTCAGGTCCTCGGGCGTGGTCACCCGATCAGAATGCCTTATCGGCCCGGCCGAGTCCGCGAGATCGGTTGATCGGCGAAATCGTACGTGACGCCGGTGAGCTGTTCGGAGACTGTCCAAAGTCGACGTTGTGTTTCGCGGTCGTGGGAACGGGCGTTGGATTGCACCAGGACTGGATATCCGGTGAATTCGCCACGACCGTCCGGCCCATAATATTCCGCGCCCTGCACATTCGGCGCGGTGGCCGCGTAGAGCGGAGGCAATGCGCCCATGCGAGCGCTCTGATGCGGCAGGAATCGGGCTACGAAGCGGATGAAGGCCGGGCTGTGCCGCTGCAATTCGGTGTTTGCGCCGCCCGGATGTGCGGCCAGAGAAATGGTCGTCGATCCGGAATCGGCCAGCCGACGCTGCAATTCGTAGGCGAAAAGCAGATTGGCCAGCTTGGATTGGCCGTACGACGGTATCCGGCGGTAATGCCGCCGCTCCCACTGCAGGTCGTTGAAGTCGATGCGCCCGGTCCGGTGACCGGCGCTGGCGACCGTGACAATGCGCGAGTCGGGCGTCCGGATCAGCCGGTCCAGCAGCAGTCCGGTGAAGGCGAAATGACCGAGATGGTTAGTGCCGAATTGCAGCTCGAAATTGTCCTCGGTCTGCCCGTACGGCGGCATCATGACGCCGGCATTGTTGATGAGCAAATCGATTCTCGGATATTCGGTCCGTATTTCATCGGCGGCGGCGCGAATTGATGCCAGCGACGCCAGGTCCAGGATGATGAGCGCTACATCTGCCGTCGGATTCGCTTGCAGGATGCGGTCCAGCGCGGCGCGGCCCCGGTTCGGGTCGCGGCTGGCCAGTACGACCGTCGCGCCGTGGTCGGCCAGGATCTGAGCGGTGGCGAACCCGACGCCGGTGTTAGCGCCGGTGACGATCGTGGTGCGACCGGTTTGATCGGGCAGGTCTGCTTCGGTCCATGCGCGCTTGGTCTCGTTGGTCATCAGGGCTCCAATATGTGGTCGCGCTCCTGAGTCAGCGGGCGCTGGCTAAAATCGGAATGGCCGTCCCGGTTCGACTATCCGGGATGGCCGTCCCGGATGTCAAGGTAGGCGAGCGGAAAGAAAGTAGGGCGACCGGAAGGCGGTCAGCGGGTGCGGCGGTCCGGGACGGCTGGGCCCGGCGGCGTCGCCCGATCAAGCGGTAGGTATGGCGAGGGGTGCGGATGGACGTAGCGGATGAGCGGCGCCGGCTGCGGGCCGACGCCCGGCGCAATCGCGAGCGGGTCCTGCAAACCGCGATTGCGGTCTTCGCCGAAGAGGGCCTGTCGGTGCCAATCCATGAAATCGCTCGCCGCGCCGGCGTCGGGACGGGCACGGTCAGCCGGCACTTCCCGACCAAGGAAGCCTTGTTCGAGGCGATCGTGTTGGACCGCGTGCACATGCTGATTGACCGAGCCGGGCAGCTGGCGGCCGAGCGGGATCCGGGCGAGGCGTTCTTCGAGTTCTTCGCGCTGGTAACCAAGGAATCCGCGACGAACAGAGGTCTGGCCGAGGGTCTCGCGGGCGGGGGATTCGATGTCGAAGCGGCCGCCGCTCGTACCGGAATGGACGTCACCGCGACGTTGGGGGTTCTGCTCGCCGCCGCTCAGCACGCTGGAGCGGTTCGCGCCGATGTCGATGCCGCTGACGTCAAGGCGTTGATGATGGGCTGCCTCACCCGGGACGGCGTAGCCACGAACGCGGCCGTGCGCAGACGCATGATCGACCTGGTGTCGGCCGGATTACGTCCAGGCTGAGCGCGCTGTGGGTTGCGCGGGCGGACTCCGGCCAAGGTTAGGGCTAGTTGATGGCGCGATCGAGCGGGCTCAGCGGTTGCTTGACGCCGACATTGAGCGCGGACCCGGCTTTGCAAGCTGTACGACGAAGGTCAGGGCTGGGTCGGGACGACGACCGATGTGCCGAGGACCTTCCCGGCCGAATCGCGGGCGCGGACCTGGACCGCGCTCGCGGTCGGGATCCGGATCGCCGTCTCGAAACCGGCACGCTTAGCGACGGCGACGGGCCGCATAGTGGCCGAACTCGTACCCGCTAAAACCTGATAGCTGGCGACGTCGGTCGCACCGTTCCAACTGACGTAAACGCTGGTGTGGCCGGCCGAATTGCTGGCGCTGAGCGCGGGCCTGGCAGCCGGCGCGCCATGCCAGACCTGACGCAGCAGCCGATAGCTGTCGGTGGACGTGATCTCCATGACCGGCTGGTTGTGCGAGTTGTATTCGGTCGCGCGACCGGTAGTGCCCCAACTGATCATCGTGTGGCCGCCCGGCAGCAATTGCGTGCTGCCGTGGGCCTTCCCATAGATATCGGGCTTGTGGCGGATCGACTCGGAGTTGATTTCGGTGACCGTATGGGTGGCGAAATTCAACGAAAACGCGGCTGACCGGGACCACATAGGCACTCGCTGGTTGCCGTTGTCGAACAGGGTCAGGTGCCCGTCCGGCTGCATTATCGCGTCGTGCTGGAACGAGAACGGCAACGTCACCCCGTCGACCTTGAACGTATCGACGGCACCGCTGGCCAGCTTCATCGACGGGTGTTTCCCGCCGACGCTCCAGTCGATTTTCCCGGTCTTGAGGTTCAGCGAGAAAACCTGCGAGAGGTGCCGGGCCGAGACCACGACGTTGTCCGGGTTGTTCGGGTCCATCGCCAACGTGTTGGTGTGCATGTAATCCACCGGCGATCGCTTCAGCGTCGCGTAGCTTTCGGTCACCGGAATGTGGTCGAGGCTGTGCCAGTCGAACATGACCTTGCCGGTCGCGATATTGATCTGCTGGATTTCGGTCTCCAGAACCACGCCGTCGGCCGGCCCGCCGAATTTCGTCAGGTTCTGCTTGACCGGTGTGTAGCACTCGACGATCGCGGTGCCATCCGGCCGGATCAACATGTCGTGCAGATCTGCCTGTGCGCCCTTACCCGCCGAGATTGTGGCGATCTGCTGGTAGGCGTTGTTGAGCAAATACCACTTGCCGCGGTAGTAACCGCTGCCGACACCGTCGAAGTAGGTCAGCACTTTCTTGCCGCGGTACGTATCGACGCGCAGATTGCCGACCGTACGGCCCGGGGCCACCGGCTTGAACCAGACCGGTTGACCGTTGTCATCGGAAATCAGCAGGCCGGAGTGGCCTTGATGCGGCGCATTCATCAACAACCCGGGGTCGACGTGGCCGGTCTGCTTGATCTGCAGCGTCGGCGCGGCCGGCAGATCTGGACGGGAGTGGTACGGACCGTGGACGTGCCCTTCGGCCGAGGTCGAGGGCCGGGTCGTGTTCGTGGCCGCGCTGGAACGCTCGCGCGAGACCGCCGGCTTTCCCGGGCCGGTGACCAGAGCTACCACGACGGTGGCAGCAGCAACGACGACCGCGGCTGCCCAGGCCAACCACCGCCCCTTAGTCATTCGGTAAATCTCCCGCGTTCGAAAATCCGGTCAGGGCTGCACAATACGCGTGGGGACTGAGTCTTTCAGCGTGGTCCCGCTGGCGTTCACGGCGCGAATCTGCACGTATCCGGTCGAGGCGGCCGAGGGCAGCGTGATGGCCGTCTCGAATCCGGTCGGCTTCGCGGTCGCGACGACGCGTAGTTTATTGGCGTTGGTTCCGGCCAGAACTTCCCACTTGCCGACCTCGGTCGCGCCATTCCAACTCGCGTACGCAGTGGCCCGGGAATCGGATCTCATCGCGGTCGCCACCGCGGGCCGGGTTTTCGGCTTCGCGTGCCACGGTGCCTTGAGCATCCGGTACGTCATCGGGGTCGTGATCTCCGATACCGGCTCGCCCTGGGCGTTGTATTCCGTGGCTTTTCCGGTCGTGCCCCAGCTGATAAACGTGTCGCCATTGGGTAGGTGCTCGGCGTCGCCGGTGGCTTCGCCGTAGAAATCGGGCTTGTGCCGCAGTTCTTTGTTGTTGTTCTCGGTGACCGTGTGGGCGCGCAGGTTGAGCGTGAACGAGGCCGCCCGGGAGTACGGGTGGTGCGGCAAACGCTGGTTGCCGTTGTCGTAAACGGTGAGCGTGCCATCGGCCTGTAGCCGAGCATCGTGTTGATAGGAGAACGGCAGCTTCTGGCCCTTGACGTCGACCGGGTCGAGCGCGCCGGCAGCCAGCTTCAAGGTCGGGTGTTTCCCGCCGACCCGCCAGCTGATTTTGCCGGTCTTCAGGCTTAGCGCGAAGACCTGCGACGTGTGCCGGGAGGAGACGATCACGTTGTTCGGGTGACGCGGATCGGCGGCGAGCGAGTTGGCGTGGAAATAGTCGACGACCGGGCCGGTCAGGTCGGCGTAGCTTTCGGCCGGTCTGAGGTGGTCGAGGCTGTGCCATTCGAACAGCACCGCGCCGGTGGCAACGTCGATCTGCTGAATTTCACAGTCGAGCACGGTGGCGCGATTCTTCCCGCCGTATTTCGTCATGTCCATGACGACCGGGTCGTAGCTCTCCACGACAGCGGTGCCATCCTTGCGCAGCAGGATGTCGTGCAGGTCGGCCTGCGCGCCATTCCCGGCCGATATCGTCGCGATCTGCTGGTACGAGGTGTTCAACATGTGCCAGGAGCCGCGATAATTGCCGGGTCCGAAACCTTCGGTGCCGTCGAAGTAAACCAGCACCTGCTTTCCCCGGTACGTCCCCACATGCAGGTCGCCGACGATATGCCCGGCCCGGGCTGGTTGATACCAGACCGGCTGACCGTTGTCGTCGGTCAGCAGCAAGCCGTCCGCGCCCTCGTCGGGTGCGCTGGCCAGCAGCCCATTGAAAACAGTGCCGGTCGTCTTGACCGTGACTACGGGTGGGTTCAGATCGGGAGCGGAGTGATAGCTGGACGTTGTTGCCTTACCCGGAGTGCTCTTCGTGGTCGCCGGCTTGGCCAGGTGCGCGACAGTGAAGTCGAACGTGCCTTTACGCGCGCCGGAAACCTTGCCGTCCGTATGCACGCTCACCTTTTCCCCGGCCTGGAACGGGTTGTCCGGGGTGAAGGTCGCGCCGTCGCCGTCCCGGCTCGCGCTGAGCTTGCCGGTGTGCTGGCCGGATTTCGCCCCGGTGACGGCGACCTGGCCGACCTGCCTGGCCGAAATTCCCCTTACGGTGATGGCAGTTTGCGGTGATGCGGCGATGGAACCGGGCTCGGGAAAGGCGTGCCCGATGGTCGCGGCGTTGGAATGCGTTGCCGCCGCAACCACGCCTGTCACCACCCCGGCCGTTAGGACAAGTGCAGCGATGGCAACCAGGTGTGCGCGCTTCATGACGTCCTCTTCAACTAGCCGTCCACCTTTGGGTGGCGAACAGCAGAGCACAATAGAACTACCGAATTGGGCAAACAACTTCAGATGTGGAGATCCCGAATCTCTCAGGAACTTCTTAGGAACGCTTCACGGTGCCTTCAGCTGGCTAAGCCGAAGGCAGGCTGAAGCCGTGCTGTGTGGCCGCATTCGGTCAGCAGCGCTTGAGCAAACGCGACGTGAATCCCAACAATCGACCAAATAGCCGGCGCTGGTCATCGGTCTTGAGGGCGTGTTTCTTGGATCCTGGGTGCCGCGCAGCAGGCCGAGGATTTAAGAGACATGCCCTAGCCGGAACCGGCCTTCCGGCCCGTCGTCTCGTACTGCACGAGAAACGGATCCGGCGTGGCATCGGCCTTGTGGTACAGCAACGAGCCGAGCTTCGTACCGGCCTTTCCACCAAGCATTCCCCCGAACCACCCGCCGAAAATCGTCGCGCCGGCCTCGCAGATCGGGAAGCCGGCCTCGCCGTCGGGCACGTTCGCGGTGGCGCAGAACCCGGACATCAGTCCGCTACCGACTGCACCACCAAGCATCGAGCCGCCGGTCGAAAGCCCGCTCTTGACGCCGATCTCGACCACGCTCTTGGTTTCAGCGCTGTATTTCGCGACCTCGAGCAGTAGCCCGGCCACCGGAATTGCCTTCCTCAGAAAGGCCGTGGCGGTGGGCGAGTGATACGAATCGAACCGGCTCCAGTGCTCGATGACCTGCTGGGCCGTCGCCTTCGCAACCGGATCACCGCTGCTGGCCAGGAACTTCTGCGCATTCTTTACAGAGGCGCGGACCTTGTCGCCAACCGTGTCGGCCATCCCGAGGTACGTCATGAGCTGCGTGCAGATGGCGGCGTATTCGTTGAATCCACGATCTGTGGGGGAGGCGCGGACATTGAGCAGCAGCTCCAGCCGAGTCAGATCGCGCGGATCGCTTTTCCAATCGGCGCCCAGCTGTTGGTTGCCATCGTCGAGCGCGACCTCGCCGACGGCCGCGGCGATGGTCCGCAAAATGTCGCGGCAGCCCTGATCGATCTCGGTGGCCAAACGCAGGATCGCATCGCGCTGGCCGGTATAGGTGTGGGCGGCGGATTGGCGTCGGGCCAGCGTCGCCTCGTCCAGGCGTTGCGGAGTCCCGGCCACGGTGGCGGTGGTGGTGACGTGAATTGACCCATCACCGCCGACCGCGGCGCCACTGCTCCAGGCGGCGTTGGTCGCCCGGCGCATCATGCCCTGCAGCCGGGAAATGTCGTCGGCGAAGAGGTCCAGCGTGCGTGCGGCCGCGGTCAGCTCCCGGACTGAGGTGTCCAGACCGTGCCGGTGAACCGCGGCGGTACGGCGCGCCGGGCCGGACGCTGGGGCCCGCCAGTCCCGGCCGGCGGTAAGTGGCGTGAGTACCGAGGTGGTGAACGTATGCGCCGCCTTACCCAATGCGTGGTACGCGCGCCGCAGCAGCGACGCGGCCTCCCGGAACGAGGCCGGGTCGGCGGCCATCAGGTCGCGGTAGGACAGCATCACGTCGCCACCCGTCCGCCGCCGGGCTCGTGCGCCGGCGTGCTGCGATCCGGGGCGAACAGATTGGCCGACACCGCCTCATTCCGCTCGTACGCCGCCGCGGCCGCGACCAGCTTTGCCCCGAACCCGCCCACCGACGTATCAAGCCGCCGGATCATTTCCGACCAGGCTGCGCACGCTGCCGCTGCGGCCTCCACCGCCGACCATCCGCTCTGGGCCGCTACTTCTTCACCGGCCCGCGCGACCAGCCGAGCGGCCGATCCCGCGGCCAGGCCGGCCTCGTCAGCGCGGGTCGCCCACTGACGCAACGCGGCCGGATGCACGATCGTGGGTTTTCGCATCGGCGGGCGCGGCAGGCCGATGGGAGGGAGGGGCGGTCGAAGGAACGGCACGGGATTCGACATGAAAACGACGCTATAGCGGGGATTGCGTTGCTGCTGTGGTTATCCACAGGCAATTGGTTATCCACATTCTGCCGGCAAATCAGCCAAAGAACGTCAGGTGCGATTACCATTCGCGACCCGGTTGATCAGCGGGGTGAGCCGGTAGTTGACCAGTTGCCGCATCGCCAGGGACGTCGTGGTCCGCTCGACGCCGCGCGTGTCGAGAATCTGACCGGCGATGCGGTACAGGTCGTCGGCGTCGCGGGCCACCACCCGGACCAGCAGGTCGGTCGCGCCGGTCAGGCCGATGACCTCGACGACCTCGGGAATCGCCGCCAGTGACTCGGACAGCTCCGGCAGCAATTGCTGGGTGACGACGACCGTGATGAACGCGGACAGCGGGTAACCGAGGGCGGCCGCGTCGATGCTGCGTTCGTAGGAGCGCAGGGCACCGACCCGTTCCAGCTTCGCCAGCCGCGCCTGAGCCGTATTGCGCGATATCGACAACGTGCCGGCGAGCGAGAGCACGGTTGCCCGCGGGTCGTCGATCAGCGCCAGCAGCAGCCGGGCATCGGTGGCGTCGAGGTTGTCTCGAGTGGTCACTGTGTTGACCCTCCACTTCGGGCGACAAGGCTATCCTGAACATTCTGCTCACGAAATGTTCTCGTGCTTGCGTACGAGGACGGAAATCACGTTTGCTTCTACGGCAGATTGCTCAGATGTGCGTAGAGGAGGTCGGACAGTGACCGAGCTGCTGGGTACATCCGACTTGTCCGGTGAGCCCCACATTCCAGGCGATGCGATATTGGAAAGCATCGCCGAGCGGGTGCTCTGGCTATCCACCGCGATGATCGACCACGCGAACCGGGTCCGGCCGAACCCGTCGGGGCTCAAAGTCGGCGGGCACCAGGCCTCAAGCGCGTCGATGGTGACGTTGATGACCGCGCTATGGCTACGGCATCTGCAACCGAACGACCGGGTATCGGTCAAGCCGCACGCGTCGCCGGTATTGCACGCGCTGAATTACCTGCTGGGTCGGCTCGACGAGTCGTATTTGACGACACTGCGGCAATTCGGCGGGCTGCAAAGCTATCCGAGCCGGTTGAAAGATCCTGACGCTGCCGACTATTCGACCGGCTCGGTGGGAATCGGCGCCACCGCGCCGGTGTGGGGCACGATTGCCCGCCGATACGTGAACGAGCATTTCGGTGGAGCGGGAACCGGTCGGCAGTATTCGTTGATCGGTGACGCCGAATTGGACGAGGGCGCCTGCTGGGAAGCGGTGCTGGATCCGATGGTCAGCCGGCTTGGCGAAATCGTGTGGATTGTCGACGTAAACCGGCAGTCGCTGGATCGAATCGTTCCTGATATCGCGATTCACCGGTTGTCCGGAATGTTCGCCGCGGCCGGCTGGCAGGTTTTGCAGGTCAAATATGGCCGGCAATTGGAGCAGCTTTTCGCCCAGCCCGGCGGGGCCGCGTTAAAGGCCCGGATCGATGCGATGCCGAATCCGGAATATCAACGGTTGCTGCGGCTGCCCGGCCCGGAATTGCGGATGCGGTTGGTGCACGGTTCAGCCGAAATCGCGGCCGCGCTGGAGACAATCAGCGACGATGCGCTGCAGGCGGCGTTGCCCAAGTTGGGCGGGCACGATTTCGCGACGCTGAACGAGGCGTTCGAGACCATTGACGACACCCGGCCGACCGTGATTTTCGCCTATACGGTCAAGGGTTTCGGGCTGCCGACGGCCGGCCACCCGCAGAATCATTCGGCCTTGTTGACCGCCGCGCAGATACGCCAACTGGCCGGTAAGTCCGGTGTGGACCCGGAGCGGCCATGGGCCCGGTTCGGGCCGGACACGCTGGAAGCCGAATTATGCGAGGAAGCCGCGGAGCGGTTGCGCGGAACTCCGACGCCGGTGGTGAAACCGGCCGCGGTGCCGACCGACCTGGGTCGTACGCCCAAAGGTGTGGTCAATACCCAATCAGCGTTGGGCCGTACCCTGCTCGACCTGAATCGGGACGCGCCCGAGATCGGGCAACGCATCGTGACGGTCAGCCCCGATGTCGCGTCGAGCACAAACCTGGCCGGTTGGGTGAACAAGGTCGGCGTGTGGTCGCCGGTCGAGCACGTCGACTGGTTCGCCGACGACCAGGAAACCATTCTGCATTGGCGGGAACGCTCCACCGGCCAGCACATCGAGCTGGGCATCGCCGAGGTCAACCTGGTCTCGTTGCTGGGTGAACTCGGCGCGACCTGGAGCCGTTGGGGTGAGGCGCTGCTGCCGATCGGGGTCGTATACGACCCGTTCGTCGAACGCGCGTTGGAACCGTGGTCGTTCGGCATTTACGCCGGTGGTCAGTCCATTTTGGTCGGTACGCCTTCTGGTGTATCGCTGGCGCCCGAAGGCGGTGCGCACCAGTCGATCAAGACGCCGTCGATCGGTGTGGAGCAGCCCGGTTGTTTGAGTTACGAGCCGGCGTTCGCGATCGATACCGAGTGGACATTGCTGGCAGCGTTGGGTCAGTTGGGCCGACCCGGCGGTCAATCGGCGTACCTGCGGCTGTCGACCCGTCCGGTCGAGCAGGCATTGGCGAACATACCGAGCGATCCGGGAGGCCGGGAACAGCGCCGCCGCGAGGTCATCGCCGGCGGCTATGTCCTGATCGGACAGTCGCGCCCGGTCGTCACGATCGCCGCGATGGGCGCGGTTACGGTCGAAGCGCTCGCGGCCGCCGATACCCTGTCCGGGCTGGGTTTTCCGGCCGAGGTCGTCTGCATCACCAGTCCCGGCCTACTGTTCGAGGCGGTGCGGGCGCGGCGCGGTAACGGGGCTGCGCCGACCTGGATTCTCGACACGCTGTTTCCGGCGGGCCGGTCCGTTCCAATCGTGACTGTCCTGGATGGACATCCGCACACGTTGGCGTTCCTTAGCGGAATCAATGGCGTGCCGGCCACCAACCTCGGCGTCACCGCGTTCGGTCAGTCCGGTGCTATCGACGACATATACCGATACCACGGCATCGACGCCACGGCCATCGTCGAAGCCGCACTCGATCTGGTGGATTAACCCTGGAGATAACGCAGAACGGCCAGCACTCGGCGGTTGTCGTGGTGCGATGAGGGCAGGCCCAGCTTGGCGAAGATATTCGCCACGTGCTTTTCCACCGCGCCCTCGCCGACCACCAACGTCGCGGCGATCGCGGCATTGGATCGGCCCTCGGCCATGAGCGCGAGGACCTGGTTCTCCCGCCGGGTCAGCGTTTCATCCAACGCCTGCCCATGATTTCCGGTGGCGAGCAACTGCGTGACGACCTCCGGGTCCAAGGCCGTACCACCGGCGGCGACCCGGGTGAGCGCATCGACGAATTCGCTGGTATCGGCGACCCGGTCTTTCAGCAGGTAGCCCACGCCGGCGGAATTGTGCCCGAGCAATTGCGTGGCGTACCTGGTCTCGATGTATTGGGAAAACATCAGCACGCCAACGTCGGGATGCCCGGTACGAATGGCGATCGCGGCCTTCAACCCTTCGTCGGTGAAGGTCGGTGGCATGCGAATGTCCACAACGGCCACGTCCGGATGGTGCTCGGCAACCGCGTTCACCAAATCCGTGCCAGAAGAAACGGCGGCAACCACCTCATGCCCACGGTCGGCCAATAGTCCGGTCAGGCCGTCCCGGAAAATGGCGGCGTCCTCGGCGATAACGACGCGCATGCTCATGCGTGCAAGGGAAGTTCGATGGTAATCACGGTGGGTCCTCCCGGTGGGCTCGTGACCTGCAGTTGACCATCGACGGCGCGGACCCGTTCGGTCAGGCCGAGCAGTCCGCTCCCGCCGCCGGGCCGGGCACCGCCGATGCCATCGTCGCTGACGATCAGCCGCAGAATGTCTTCGTGCTCGCTCACCTCGACGGTGGCGTGCCGGGCCCGACTGTGCTTGGTGACATTGGCCAACAATTCGGCCACGGTGAAATACGCGATCGTTTCGATCGCCTTGGCCGGCCGGACCGGGATTTCGGCGTTCAGCACAGCCGGAACGGCACTGCGGGCAACCAGAGTAGCCAGCGCGGCGTCCAGCCCGACATCGAGCGCGGGCGGGTGAATTCCGCGCGCGATATCCCGTAATTCGACCAGCGCTTCCTTCGCGTGCCGGTGCGCGGCGTCGACGAGATCGAGCGCGCCGTCCGGGTCGTACGGGACATTTGTACGCCGTTCCAGCTTTTCCTTTGCCTGCCCGAGCGTCATCGCCAACGTCGCGAGCTGCGCCTGCGTCCCGTCGTGCAGGTCGCGTTCGATTCGGCGCAATGTGGTGGCCGAGTCGTCGACGACCTGGGCTCGCGCCACCTCCAATTGCCGCACCCGGTCCGAACCGCTGGAACTGAGCAGCCCCCGCATAAGCGCACAATCCAGCCACACCAGCCCGCGCACTATCCACGGCGCGGCCAACAGACACAGAACGCCGACCAGGACCACGAGCAGCATCCGCGGCCAGGAGCCCAGGTTGATATCGGGCCGTACGAATACGGCTTCCCAACCGGCCCACCACCAGATCGGCCAGGTCACGCAGAGCACGCCCTGCGCCCAGATGAACGCCGCGCCGCCGAGGGTGAGGTAGGCCAGCGGGAATTTCAGGACCAGATAGGCCCGGGCCCGCCAACTCGGGGCGTCCCGCAGCGCCGCCTGCAACCAACCCAGAATTCCGGGGCTGGACTCGAACGGCCGCGGCCCGGAGATGCGTTCGTGCAGCACCTTGCGGGCCAGTGCTCGGTGCACCCCGGCGAACCGCCGCCCGGCCAGCCCGCTCGCGGCCAGCAGCGGCAACCCGATGAAGGTCAGCGCCAGCGCGACACCGGCCGCGAACGTAGCCACCGCGAACACGAAACCGATCAGCGCCAGCGGGAAATCGGCTACGGCGTACAGCAGGTCGGTCCAGGTTCGGCGACTGATCGGTGCCCGCAGAATCGTGCGCGCCACCTGGTGCCCCGCAGACCTGGTCGTCTGCGGGGCCTGCGCGGTAGCGGCGCTGCTCATTGTTGCCATCTTGCGGGTCAGGCGTCCCGCCACGCCAGCGACAGGCCGCCGGCGACGAACGCGACCACGGCGTAGCTGGCCAGCACACCGAGCCCGACCCACGGTGTGGGCGCGCCCTGATCGTGCTGCACCGTAGACAGCGAGTCCGACACGAGCGTAATCGGTACGTATTCCCGCACGGTGGCGGACACGGCCGCGACGACCTCGGCGCCGACGTACACCGCGCCGATCATCACGGCGACCGCGGCCGGCGTATGCCGGATCAGCGCGCCCAGGCCCAGCCCCATCAACCCGACCAGGCAGTAAGCCGCGCCGGCCAACACCACCGCCCGCAACACGCCCGGATCGCTCAACGATGGTCCGGTGATGTGCGCGGGCATGGCGGCGCGGCCGACGAAGAACGAGGTGAATGAGGCCAGTTCGCCCACCACCAACGCCATCGCGCCGAATACGGCCCCTTTCGCGGCCAGCAATTTCGACCGGGACGGGGCGGCGGCCAGCGTTCCACGGATCATTCCCGAGCTGTATTCGCTGGTCATCGCCAATACGCCCAGGACTCCGGTGAACAGCAGCCCGATCGCCACTCCGGCCAGGACATTGTTGGTGAGATCTCCCGATTGGTCCTTGGTTTTCAGCCCCACGGCCAAGCTGATTCCGACCGATGCGGCGATGGTGATCGCCAACGTCCACCAGGTCGAGCGCAAAGTGCGCAGCTTGATCCATTCCATCCGGGCCACATGGCGGAATCGGTAATGCCCCTTTGGTAGTACGACTGGCAATGCGACGCTGGTCATGCGTTCCCCATTTCGGCGTTGATTCCGCGGTATTCGGCCGCGTCGGCGGTTAGGTCGAAGAATGCGTCCTCAAGGGACTGTCCGCCGCGGGACATCTCCGCGACCGTGGTATCGGCCAACAGATGCCCGTGGCCGATGACGATCAGCCGTTCGGCGGTGAGTGCCATTTCGCTGATGAGGTGGCTGGAGACCAGAACGGTCCGGCCCTGTTCGGCCAGCGAACGCAGCAGGCCCCGGATCCACCGGATTCCCTCCGGATCCAGGCCGTTGACCGGTTCGTCCAGGACCAATACGGCCGGATCACCCAGTAGCGCCGCGGCCAGGCCCAGCCGTTGCGCCATTCCGAGCGAGAACTTGCCGGCCCGCCGACCGGCCACAGTGGACAGACCGACGATGTCGAGGACCTCGTCCACTCTGGACTTGGGAATGTCGCTGCCGGCGGCCAGCGCCCGCAGGTGCGACCGGGCCGAGCGACCGGGATGGAAGGCCCGCGCCTCCAACATCGCGCCGACCGAACGCAACGGCCAGCGCAGTTCGCGGTATGGCCGGCCATCGATCCTCGCCTGTCCGGAATCGGGTGTGTCCAGGCCCAGCAGCATTCGCATCGTGGTGGATTTGCCGGATCCGTTGGGGCCAAGAAATCCGGTCACCGCGCCCGGTTGTACGTCGAAGCTGAGTTTGTCCACGGCCAAGGTCGAGCCGTAGCGTTTGGTTAAACCACGGACTTCGATCACGAGTTTCTCCCAGAGGAATCTACGTAGGTGTCGTTCGGTAATTCACGGTAGGAATTCGGCCGGGCCGGCGGAATGCGGTTTTCTACCGAATCGGGTACGGGGGAAAACCCCCGGTCGCCTGCTGCGGCGGGCCAGTAGGGTGGGCGGCATGGTGTCTGAGCCTGTTGCCGACCTGCTCGCCGAGTACCGCCCGCAGGGCCCGACCGAGGTCCACGATGTGGCGCGGGTGCGTGAGCTCGTCGCCACGGCCGAGGATCCGTGGTTGCGCTCGATCCCGTTGCACATCACGGCGTCGGCGTTGATCGTGCATCCGCCGACCGGGCGGGTGTTGCTGCGCTGGCATCAGCGGCAGCAGGCCTGGCTGCAGGTCGGCGGGCATGGCGACCCCGGCGAGATCGATCCGCTCGAGATCGCGGTGCGCGAGGGACAGGAAGAGGCGGGGTTGAGCGACCTGGCGCCCTGGCCAGGGACGGGCATTGTGCACGTCGTGGTTGTCCCGGTTCCGGCCAACCGCAAAGAGCCTGCGCACGAGCACGCCGACCTGCGGTTCGTACTCACCACCGACCAGCCCGGCGCGGCCCGGCCGGAAAAGCCGACCGCGCCGGTGCGTTGGCTGAGTTTGGCCGAGGCGTACGAGGCCAGCAGCGAGACGAATGTACACGAGACCCTGAGCCGGGTGCAGCGACTGTTGGACGCTTAGCCGCGGTTGTGTTTAAATTCTGAGCAGCGTCGCGTGCCGGTGGCGGACCGCGTCAGGCATGGAGGCGCCGAAGCTCAAGGGTCAATTCTTGTGACCGTATCGTTCAATCACACCATCATTTTCGCGACCGACAATCGCGCGTCCGCATCGTTCTTCACGACGCTGTTCAACCTGCCCGAGCCCACGACGTGGGGGCCGTTCGTCTCGGTGGAATTGGATCGCGGCGTATTTCTGCAGTTCGCCCAGCCCGGAATCGAGATCCAGGCGCAGCATTACGCGTTCCTGGTGACCGAGGAGGAATTCGACGGTATTTACGGGCGGATCGTTGAGCAGGGCCTGACACATTGGGCCGACCCGCGGATGGCGAATCCAGGTACGTACAACACCAACCACGGCGGGCGCGGCGTCTATTTCAAAGACCCGTCCGGTCACAATCTCGAGGTGTTGACCCAGCCGTACGGCTCGTAGTCAGCCGAGCCGTACGAGCCGGTTAAAGCGTTGGGGCCAACCCGAAGGCGGGGAATCTCGACGGACCGAACGTGGTGATTTCGGCGATCCGGTCGCCTTCGATACGCAATACGTCGAGTTTGAACGCGCGGAATTCCGAATCGCCGGGTCGCTGCAGATAACTCGCGGCGGCCGGCATCCGGTTGGCCATCGTCGGCACCAGCCGCCAATCGCCTTCACGTTCGGGTCCAAAGGCCCGCTCCAGCAGGGGAATCAGGCCGTCCAAGCCGTCGAAGCAGTACGGCGCCGGTGGCATCGTGACGCGGATATCGGTCGCAGCGATGGCCACCGCGGCGGCCGCGTCGCAACGTTGGTGCGCGTCGATGAACTGCTCCAGCAGTTGCCGCTCCTGGCTGCTGGGCTGCGCCGACCATTCCAGGCGATGCGAGGGGAGATGCTCCTGCATGGTCGCCCGGGCCCGCTGCAGCGCGCTGTTGGCCGCGGACACGCTGGTATCCAGCAGTTTCGCCGTTTCGGCCGCGGTCATGCCGAGCACGTCGCGGGCCAGGAATGCCGCCCGTTGCCGCGGTGGCAATACCTGAAGTGCCGCCAGGAAAGCCAGTTCGATGGTTTCCCGGGCCACCGCGACCGCGTCCGGTTGCTCGATTTCATCGAGCATCTGATCCGGATACGGCTGCAGCCACGGCACTTCAGCGTTTGAACGCAATTCAGTGAGGTGCCGGTTACGGGACCGGATCGCGTTCAGACACACATTGGTCGCGATGCGATAGAGCCAGGCCCGGGCCAGCGATTCGCCCTCGAACTCCTCGCGGCCCCGCCAGGCCCGCAGCAGCGTTTCCTGCACGGCATCATCGGCCTCATCGAACGAGGCCAGCATCCGGTAACAATGCACGTGCAGCTCGCGCCGGTGTTTCTGGGTCAGCGCCTCGAATGCCGCTTTGTCGCGTAAAGGCGTGGTCATTGCGTACCTTCGTAATCGCGTTCCTGCAGGACCCAGGTGTTGCCATCCGGGTCAGCGAAATCGGCGAACGAGTTGTAGTTCGCGTGTTTCGGATCCGGACCGTCCACCCAGCCTTCGGGTGTCATATGCCGGACGTTACTGACCTCGATGCCTCGGTCGACGAGTTCGGCGCGGGCCTTTTCGATATCCGGTACCACCAGGTGCAGGCCGCGGACCGAACCCGGCTCGGCATCGGAAATCCCTACCCCAAAGGAGATCGAGCAGGACGAGCCATCCGGAGTCAGCTGCACGACCCGGAATTGGTCGCCCGCCCGGTGATCGACGTCCAGGTTGAATCCCATCTTCTCCGTATAAAAAGCCTTGGCACGGTCGACGTCCGTCACCGGCAGAAGTACGAGTTCCAGTTTCCAGGTCATGACAGTCATGACAATCCCTTCGTTAGCGCAGGACAAGCCCGCAGGTCGCGTTGGTCATCGATCCGGTGATGCCGCCGGCCCGGTCCGAGGCCAGAAACGCCGCCAGCTCAGCGACATCGGCCAGCCGGGGCGTCCGGCGCAATGCGGCCATACCGGCGATCATGTCGAGGGCGGTCTGCGGTTCCGGTACGTCCGGGCCGCCCACGCCGGCCAGCTTTTCCTTGGTCAACGTTTCGGCGACGCCGGCCGTCCACACGCCACAGACCCGGATCCCGAACGGACCCAATTCGGCGGCCAGATACCGCATAAACGACTCGGTCGCGGCATCGGCCGGCCCGGTACTGCCCATACCGGGCATCGCGCCGGCGCCGGAGGCGCTGTTGAGGTGCAGGATGACGCCGGAGCGCTGCTTCATCATTGGCCGGGCGGCGGCGCGGGCCGTGATGAAGTTGGTCTGCAGGCCGCCCGTCACCGCACGCAGCACGTCCTCAGTGCGCATGTCGACCAGCGGCGTGCCCTGGACGTCGCCGCGTTGGATCAGATTGAACGAGATGTCGATGCTGCCGGTCCGGGCCAGGACGTCGGCGACATGCGCGTCGACCGCCTGCTCGTCCAGCGCATCCAGGACTGCCGTTTCGGCGGAACCGCCTGCGGCCATGATGTCCTCAGCCACGGCGTCGAGCCGCTGCTGGGTCCGTCCAACGAGGACGACATGTGCGCCCTCGCGGGCGAACGTACGCGCGACACCGCCGCCGATGCTGCCGCCACCGCCGTAGATGATCGCGTTCTTGCCTGTGAGCGTGCTCATGTCGTCTCCGATCGCCGTGAGTTGATTTTGGTACGTGTAACACCGGCGGCGTCAGAAACTCATCGGTGCAGCGATGACTAGTCCAGGGTGTGAGCGATCGGCGCGCCGATTGTCCAGTTCAGCTCGGTCATGATCCGTTGTGCCGTGTCCTGGAGCGAACTCGACTCCGGGATGATCGCTTCGGTGGCGAATCGCAGCAGGTCGCGCGGGCTGTACCACTCGCGCATCTGATCCGGGCTGACCTTCTGGGCCAGCGGCCTGGTGGCGTGCCGGCGCAGGGTCTCTTCCAACGGAATGTCGAAGTAGTAATGCGCGGTCGGCCCCGTGTGATCGCGCGCCAGACCGGCCAGCATCGGTTCATACCGTGCCGCCGCCAGGATGCCTTCCAGGATCACGTCGTAACCATGGCTCAGCGCATACCGTACGGTCTGATCGATCAGCCCGATATTGATGCCGTCGGGGACGTCGTGTTCGCGCAGAACGACCCGCCGCAGATTATCCTGCTCGACCCAGGCCACGCCACGACCCAAACGCCGGCGCAATTCCCGGGCCGTGCTGCTTTTGCCGGAACCGGAATTCCCCCGTAATACGACGAGTTTCGGGTTCACCGATGCCCGCTGACCGAGAACAGCCCGGGCAGCTGAGGTTCTTGCAGCACGGTCGGAGTGAGCGCGTCGATGGGGAATTCGTGCAGGAAATCGATCGCGATACCGGCGCCGATCAACGCCGATACGACATCGCTGACCGGGTGAATCCATTCCCGCGTCTCGGTATTCGTCAGGCCCACGTTCTGCACGGCATACGAACCATCCCCGCTCCTGATTCCCGGCTCGGCGGCGGCGAAATAGCTCTGCGCCAGCCGAAGTCCGGCGTCGGTCTGCTCGACCGCCATCGCCAGCGGGTGGATGTCGAGCAGATAGAACACGCCGCCGGGGCGCAACAGCGCCGCGCAGGCGGCGGCCCATGCGTCCAGATCGGCCAGCCACATGAGCACACCGCGCGAGGTGAACACGATGTCGTACGTCTCGCCCAGCTTTTGCGGGGCGGTGACCACATCGGACTCGACGAATGTCGCGGTGCTGTTGGTCCGGGCAGCCAGGTCGCGGGCGATACGCAACGCTTCGGCCGAGAAATCGACTCCGGTTATGTCGGCGCCGCGGCGGGCCCAGGACAGGGTGTCCAGCCCGATGTGGCACTGCAGATGAACCATCGTTTTGCCGGCGACATCGCCAACCTCGGCCAGCTCGATCTCGCCGAGGGTCTGGCTGCCGGACACGAACTCTTCGACCGCGTAGAAATCGGAAGCGGCGTGATGTGGGGCGATCTCGTCCCAGAATTTCTGGTTGACCGACATGTGCTGATCCATCCGGCCATGATGCCAGGACCGGCCCGCTCGAATCAGCTCATATTTCCTCCCGCCAGTGCTTGGAGTCGAGGCGGCGCACACTGGTTATCGGCGGACGGGGGAGCGGACATGGCGGGGCACTACGGCGAAGCGCTTTTCGAACCGGACGAGGCCGGCGAAGCGGCGCGGATCGACTACGGGGCCATCACGTACGACCCGATCACCCGTGGCCGCCTGGCCTCACTCGGCGTCGGTCCCGGCTGGCGTTGTCTGGATCTGGGCGCCGGCACCGGCACGATCGCCCGCTGGCTGGCCGAGGATGCCGGCGCGACCGAGGTGATCGCGGTCGACCGGGACGTCCGGTTCCTGACCGAACTGGCCAGCGACCGGCTCCGTCCGATCGCGGCCGATATCACCACCGCGGATTTCCGGCCGGCCGAATTCGACCTGGTACACGCCCGTTTCCTGCTGATGCACCTGGCGGAATATCGCGACGTGCTGGTCCGCATGGAGGACTGGCTCCGGCCGGGCGGTTGGCTGGTCGTCAGCGATGCCGTCGATCTGACCACTGTGGACGCGCCGGAAACCCCGTACCGGACGGTCATGCGGGCCATGTGGCAGGCCCTGAGAAACGCGATCGGTACGGATGTCACGTGGACGCCGCGTTATCCGTACTACCTGGCCGAATTGGGACTGGTCGATGTCGGTGCGGAAATTCAGGTTCCGCCGCGTATGCCGGGCGGGCCGGTGGCGGCATTCTGGCTGCAGACCTGGGCCCAATTGAAGGACGAGATGCTGGCCACCGGCCTGGATGCCAGCCAGTTGCAGTTGGCCCAGGATGGGCTGCGTTCGGGTTCTGAGGTCGGTCTCTCGCCGGGCATGATCACCGCCTGGGGCCGCAAACCGGGTTAAGCCCTAGGCCCGCTCGCGGATCAATTCCTCCACCGCACTGGGAAGTGTTCTCTGGAAATCAATCAGCTTGGCCCATTCCGGTGTGACCGCGATCCGCGCCATTTGCTTGTACAGCGACCGTACCTCGGTCTCGAACGCCTCAAACTGCTCCGGCGGCACCACCTTTTTCGATGCGTCCAGGTACTCCGGCGGCACTCCGTCTACCACATCGAGGGTGGCCGTACCGCGAACCAGCAGGATATGTGGCGGCTGCTCATTGGTATCGATCGTCAACGCGACCTTGGGATTCTGCATCAGCGCACGGACCTTGTACGCCCGCGGAACGGTCGCCATGATGAACTGCGCGTCGTTCCAGTAAAAGCCCATCGGAATGGCGCGCGGAAAGCCGTCCAGCCCGGTATAGGCCAGCCGGGACGGGATCTTCGAATGCAGCAATTCCTGGCTAAGCGGGTCGTTCAATACATTCATGACATCGCTGTGTCGCATGTGGATCTCCTTATGACCTTTTCGCGGCGTGTAGGCGCGCGGCCTTGGTGGTCAGATAACGTTGCTCGGGCGTGCTGGCGGTACGGGCGGCCGCGGCCCGGTAATGCTTGATCGCGGCGTCGGTGTCGCCGGCCATTTCGTACAGGTGCGCCCGTACGGCATCGAGCCGGTAATGCCCGGCCAGCCGGTCCTCGAGTCCGTCCACAAGCGACAGTCCGGCGGCGGGCCCGTGCACCATGGCCTCGGCCACGGCCGTATTCAGCGCGATCATCGGGTTGCCGGACATGCGCTCCAGCAACGAATAGAGGGCGAGAATCTGCGGCCAGTCGGTATCGGCGGCCCGTACCGCCCGGTCGTGCAGGGCCGCGATCGCCGCCTGCAACTGGTACTGCCCGATAGCGCCCTTGCCGATCGTGTCATTGATCAGCTGTACGCCTTCGGCGATAAGCCGGCCATCCCACAACGTACGGTCCTGCTCATCCAACGGGACGAGGTCACCGTCCGGTCCGGTCCGGGCCGGCCGCCGCGCGTCGGTGAGCAGCATCAGCGCCAGCAACCCGGCGACCTCGCCGTGATCGGACAGCAGCGCGTGCACCGCCCGGGTGAGCCGGATCGCCTCGGCCGACAGCTCGGTACGTTGCAATTCCGAGCCGATGCTGCTCGCGTACCCCTCGTTGAAAATCAGATACAGCACGTGCAGCACCGACCGCAGCCGCTCCGGCAATTCCGCCGGATCAGGCATCTGGAATGGAATTCCGGAGGACTTGATACGGCTCTTAGCCCGGCTGATCCGCTGCGCCATCGTCGCTTCCGGGACCAGGAACGCGTTCGCGATCTCGGCCGTGGTCAGACCGCCGACCGCCCGCAGGGTCAACGCAATGGCCGATGCCGGAGTCAGCGACGGATGGGCGCACATGAACAACAGCAGCAGCGTGTCGTCCCGAGCCGGTACGTCGACCGGCGGTACGTCCAGCGCCGCCGCGGTCTCCTCGCGGCGGCGCCGGGCCTGCTCGCTGCGGAACTGGTCGGTGGTCCGGCGGACCGCGGTCTGGATCAGCCAACCCCGCGGATTGGCCGGTACGCCGTCCTTGGGCCAGTGCGTAGTGGCCGCGAACAGCGCCTCCTGCACGGCGTCCTCGGCCACACTGAAGTCGCCGACCCGCCGCATGACCACGCCAAGGACCTGCGGCGCGAGCGTGCGCAGCAGGTCCTCGATGCCTGGCCGATCGCTCACACGTCCGTCCCGGTCATGGAGCCCATCACCTGACGCACCGTGATCGGCTGCTGGATCGGGACGCCGCCGGGAGCGGGTACGGCCGAGACCTTGGCCGCGATCTCGATGGCCCGCTCCCGCGACTCCACGTCGACGATTTGGAATCCGGCCAGCAGTTCCTTGTACTCCGCGAACGGCCCGTCGGTCAGTACCGGCGGATTGGTGCCGTCGCTGGTCACGATCGTGGACTCCGACGGCTCGGTCAGGGCGTAGCCGGTGACCAGTTCGCCGCTGGCCATCAGCTCTTTGTTCAGCGCGTCGTAGTAGTTCATGTGCGCCTTGATGTCGGCCGGGTCCCATTCGGTCATCGGCGTCTCGCACACACCGGGCTGGTAATCCACAATCAGGGCGTACATGGTCATGTCGGTCTCCTCGTTCGGGCGCCGGTTGGGGGCGCATTCACTGGGAGGACGGACCTGCCGATCCGTTCTCTACATCGCCCCCGGAAGTTTTTTGCCCCAGCATGCCGGCCGGACTCAGCACCCGCCCCAGAATGGCCACGGTGTCGGCGACGCTCGTGTGATGGATCCCGTACATCCCGAGCGCGGCCGCACCGACGACGTTCTCCAACCGGTCGTCGATGAACACGCACGCCTCGGGCTTTACCCCGAGCCGCTCGGCCGCGCTCTGATAGTTGTCGAGTATGGCGATCGGGCTGACGAGGTCGCTGAGTTCCGGTCTTCCGACGATGACCGCGGTTGGCTTTGGGGCTGGCATTGGTACGATGGTGTGCTCGATTTCCTGTAGCTGGGCCAGCCAGCTCGTTCCGACCGAGGCGAACGGCTCGTCGCCCGCTTGCAACGCGTGCAGCAGCTGGGCCGCGGTCGCACGGGCAGGCTCGGCGAAATGAGCCGGCAGTGTGCCGGCGCGCAGGCTTTCGGCGAATTCGTCTTCGTCTTCGATCCAGGCGCGGCCGTCGTTCCGGAGTACGTCCAGGTCCAGATCGGACATGGTCGCGTGCTCGCCCCGCCAGCGCGGAATTGTCGTGACGTCGAGTTTCCAGCCACCGTCGGTGAAGTGTCGGCCGTGCCACCAGGCATCCCGAGGCAGCACGAATACCCGGGCGGAACTGGTCAGCTTGCCGCCGGCGTAATCCAGCCGGGTCCCGGTCGGATTCCCGATCCACACGCCGTACCGGTCCTCACCGAGCAGTACGCCGTCGACGCAACGGTGCGGATGCGCCGGCCATTTCGTCAACTCCACTCGGGCAGCGCGCATGCACCGTTCCTCTCCAGCGGGTCTTGTCGAAGTTGATCATGAAGTTCCCGACGATTTTGTCGGCGTGTCGTCGGCGTGTCGCGCAGGGAACTTCATGATCAACTCGGCGGGGGCGTAGCAACGGCCGCACCCGGAACGCTCTCGGGCCAAGCTAGCGCGGCCCGCATCGCGAAAGCACCGAATGGCCGGTTTTACGACACGATACGGCCTCGGGCCCGCGAAACCGGACGTTGTCGCGGCACCTATAAACTGCCGCGTCATGGGTGCGTTTACTACTGCGGCGGTGCACCGCACGCCGATCCGTCTCGGTGGCTGAGCCGCGCGTGAGCGGCGGTGCCGCCACCGGGGCGGCCGATGAGCCTGCCGCCACTGCTTCCGCCAGCGGCGGCAAACGCTCGTACGGCTCCGGCGCCCGGATCCTCACGATCGGCATCGCCTCGACCGGCGTCCTCTCGTTCCTCTACCTGGCGCTGGCCAGCCGGGAGCTGAGCGCCACCGACTACGGGCACGTCAGCCTGCTGTGGTCGATCGCATTCGTCATCCTGTCGGTGATCTACCGGCCGATCGAGCAGCTGCTGTCCCGGACCATCGCCGACCGGCGGGCCCGCGACCTGCACGGCCACACCCTGCGGACGCCGGCGTTGATTCAGGCCGCGTTCGCCCTGACGTTCCTGGTTATCGCGCTGGCCTTGCGCCCGCAGATCGAGAACCACCTGTTCGGTGGCTCGGCGTCGTTGTACTGGATTCTCGTCATCGCGGTGCTCGCGTATGCCGGCAGCTACTTCGCCCGCGGTTGGTTGGCCGGGCATGAACGGTTCGCCGGGTACGGCGGGCTGGTGCTGTTGGAGTCGACGTCGCGGTTCCTGTTCGCGGTCCTGGCGGTTATCGGCATCACCTCGGGCAAGAACGCCATCGCGATCGGTATCGCCGTCGCGCCGTTCGTCTCGATGACCGTCGTACCGTTCGCTATCCGGCGGATGGCGCGCGACGAGCGTTCCCCCGTCCCGGCCTCCGCCAACGTGCCGATGCTCGACGCGGCCGGCGAAGGCCCGGCGCACGCGGAGATCGAGGAGAGCTCGTCCGACCTGTCGCTGGCCCGCGGCACCGGGTTCGCCATCTCGGTCTTCGCGATCATGCTGGCCGAGCAGACGTTGATGAACGCCTCGGTGCTGGTCGTCGATCACCATTCGGGTGCGGCGCTGGCCGGTTTCGTATTCAACGTGCTGCTGATCGTGCGGGCTCCGCTGCAGCTGTTCCAGGCGGTGCAGACGTCGATCCTGCCGCACCTGACCGCGCTGGAGGCGCGCGAGCACGGCGACGCGTTCTCGCACGCGATCCGGGTGACGGTGCTGGCGATCGCCGGGTTCGCCGGGGTCTGCGCGCTCGGGTTGCTGGCCATCGGGCCGTGGGCGATGGAGACGGTGCTGGGCGATAAGGGTTTCCACTACGAGCGCGGTGGTCTGGCCCTGGTCGCGGTGGGCATGGGCTTCCACCTCGTGGCTGGCACGCTGAACCAGGCCGCGCTGGCCCGCGGTCGGCACGCTCAGGCCGCGGCCGCCTGGCTGGTGTGCGCCATTCTGTTCGTCGGCTGGGTCGCGTCCTCGATCGTCGAATCCGAGGTACTGCGGGTCGAGGTCGGATACTTCGGGGCCGCGTTCCTGCTCAGTTGCCTGCTGTACGCGTTGTACCGGCGACCGATGCCGCGACGGGCCGAGCAGTGACCGGCCCGGAATCGGAGAAGGACGTACTGCACGAGTGCCTGCAGCAGAATCGGGACGGTCTGCTGTCCAAGTTGGACGGCTTGACCGAGGCGCAGCTGCGCCGTCCGATGACCCCGACCGCGACCAATTTGCTCGGTCTGGTCAAGCACCTGGCCGGTCTTGAATACGGCTACCTCGGTGCGGTGTTCGGCCGGCCCGCGCCGGAGCGGCTGGCGTGGGAAGAGGACGGCTCGATCTGGCAGGGCGCCGATATGTGGGCTACTCCGGAGGAGTCGAGCGAGTACATCATCGGCCTCTACCGCCGTGCCTGCGCGCACGCCGACCGGACGATCGCCGAGCTTCGGTTGGACGAGATCGGCACCGTGCCGTGGTGGGCCGAGGGCCAGCAGCAGGCTACGTTACGTCGGCTCCTGGTCCGCATGATCGGGGAGACGGCCCGGCACGCCGGGCACGCCGATATCGTTCGCGAGCTCATTGACGGAAAGGCCGGCGTCGATCAGGGCGAGTTGAGTCCGGAGGAGTGGGAACGGTACGTGGCCCGGGTTCGGGCCGCGGCGGCCGCCTTCGAGGACTGAGCTTTCGCACTGGGAGTCTTGCACCTTACGCTGTGACGGCGGCGAGTTCGGCCAGTAGTTGGGCCCGCCGTTCGGCCGTGGTGAAGCTGGTCCGGATCGCGTTCCGGGTCAGCTCGACCAACTGCTGCCGGCTCAGTCCCAGCCTGGCCGCGGTCGCGTATTCCTTTTTGATGTTCGTATCAAGCTGCACCGGATTATCGGTGCCGAGTGTGACGCTTACGCCGGCCTCGAGCAACGTCCGCAATGGATGCACGGGCGACGGGAAAACGCCGAAGAACGTATTGCAGGTGATGGTGCATTCCAGCGTGATGTTCCGCTGTATTAGTAGGTCGGTGAGCGCGGGGTCGTAGGCGGCGTGAATTCCGTGCCCGATCCGGGTCAGACCGGGGGTACGTGCGGCAGCGGCGATATTCGCCGGTGAGACTTCGCCCGCGTGGGCGGTAATTCCTAGGCCGGCGGCGGCGAAGCGTTCGGCCAGCTGGTAAATCGGCCGCCAATCCGTATCGAGATTGTACGGCGTGTACAGGAAATCCACGCCGGCCAGACCCTCGGCTCGAGCGCGTACGCATTCGGCGGCCACGGCGGCGATCCGGTCCGGTGGCAGCCACATCATGATGATGGCGAGCGCCTCGGCCCGCAGGTGCGGGTAATACAGTCGGACCTGCCGCTCGGCCTCCCGGAACAACTCCATGAAACGGTCGCGCAGAATGACCTCGCCGCCGCAGCGGACCTCCACGTAATGGGCGCCGGCCGCCCCCGCTTCGGCCAGCAGGTCGGCGAAACGGGCCACGAACAGGGATTCGTCGTGGTCGGCCAGCGGGACCGGATTCACCGTGCCGACATTGCGCAGGCGTTCATATCCCGGCGGTATCTGCTCGGCGAGTTGGCGACGCCAGGCCGCCCAGTCGTACGGCGCCTGCCCGTCGCGCCGGGCCAGAATTCGGTCCAGGTGCCGGGTGGCCTCCTGGTGCACGTGCAGGTCCGCCGTGGGCAGTCCGTCGAGGGTGTCGAAATCCGCTTGGGTGAATGCGGTCACGGCACAAAATGTATGGTCGCCGCGATGTCGATATCAAGAATGGAAATACGACCGTTGCGATTCGGCTTCGGGCAAACGACTATTCGGCCGGAGAAACCCGCCAATTCAATCGTTTCGCGGCGGCGGTCATCATCGATCGGGTCACCGGATCGTGCAGTACGCGTACCGGAGCGAAGTACAGCTTTCCGCGCCAGCCTTTCAGCGCGACCGCCGTGGTTACGTGCACCAGCCCCGGCTCGGTCCGGACGCCAGCGACGAACCGTAGGTGACGATCGTCGGTGTCGATTACGGCTTCGCCGTCGATCACCCGGTCGACGGTCAGCATGCTTTGATTGCCGCGCGGCAGTTGCAGCGCCTTGGCCACCACCGCGCGGGCAGCGCCCAACCCTTTGACCCAGGCCGGGAGCGCGCGGATATCGAATATCGCCTGCGCCCATTCCTGCGCGGTGTGTGCCTCAGCGTCGGGGACCGCGATCGACGTCGTCATGGCCCAGTCCGGCGCCGGCAGCAATTCGTATGCCACAGATACCGGAGCCATGCTGGCGAATTCTGGCCCACTGGCCGCGATAAGTCACGTACGCGGGATGCTGCGGGCCGCGACCTGGGTCGTTGAAACCGTGGCCTGCGCTGGAACCTTGACGCCTGCGCCGAGGCGGGACCTTGCCGCCGGAGCCGGGCCGGGAGCGCGGTGCCTGCCCCGTGCCAGAACCTTGCCGCCGGAGCCGGGCCGGGAGCGCGGTGCCCGATGCGCGCCGGAATTGTGCAGCGGCGACTACTCCCGCGACGTGAATTGTTCCGCGGCCTCGCCGTCGGTGACGCTGCCGTCGACCGCCTTGTCGCCCCGCACATCGGCAGGGCGTACCGCCAACCGCGGCGACGGCGGAACGACCAGGTCCATCGGTGGCACCGGGTACGGGGTCGGCTCCCTGGCCTCGGCTTCGGCCTCGGCGAGAGCAGCGGCCTCGATGCGCCTGGCCCGCCGGTCGTACAGGTAGAAACTCAGCGCCAGCAGGGCCAGGACCGGGATGCCGACCAGGGCGACGGTTTCGCCAGCGGGACGCCCCGAGGACCGCAGCGCTTGCAAAGACGCCACCAACAGCAGCCACACCAGGCTGAAGGGCACCAGCACCTTCCAACCCAACTGCATGAGTTGGTCGTACCGCAGCCGGGGGAGTGTGGCTCGCAGCCACACGAACGCGGACAGCAGCAGCATGATCTTGACCATGAACCAGATCAGCGGCACCCAACCGGAATTCGCCCCGCCCCACAAGGAAATCGGCCACGGCGCGCGCCAGCCACCCAGGAAAAGGGTGGTACACAAGGCGGAAACGCCGATCATGTTGACGTATTCGGCCAGGAAGAACAGCGCGAATTTAATTGAGTTGTATTCGGTGTGATAGCCGCCGACGATTTCGCCTTCGCCTTCGGCCATGTCGAACGGAATACGGTTTGTTTCCGCGACGGCGGAGATGGCATAGATCACGAACGAAGGCAGCAGCGCGATGCAATACCAGACGTGATGCTCCTGGGCCGCGACAATTCCCGACGGTGACAGGGTGCCAGACAGAATGAACACCGCCGCGAGCGAGAGTCCCATGGAGACCTCGTACGAGATCATCTGCGCCGCGGCCCGTAACCCACCCAATAACGGATAGGTGGATCCCGAGGCCCAACCGGCCAGCACAATGCCGTACACACCGAGCGAAGAACAGGCCAACACCAGCAGCGTGGCCACCCCGAAGTCGGTCAACTGCAGCGGCGTGTGATGCCCACCGATCGACACGATCGGGCCGAAGGGGGTAACCGAAAAGGCGACGAACGACGGTACGACCAACAACACCGGGGCGAGAAAATACACGGCCTTGTCAGCAACCACCGGAATAACTTCTTCTTTGAGCGCAAGCTTGATCGCGTCCATCAGGCTCTGCATCAATCCGAATGGACCGATCCGGTTCGGGCCAACGCGGTATTGCATGAAGCCGATCAGCCGGCGTTCCCACCAGATCATCAGCAACACCATGAGCATGAGCAGAACGAAGACCGCGACGACCTTGACCGCAACGAGCCAGATCGTCTCCGAGCCGAATGGGAAGTTGGCGGCATCGGATGCCGCCGATGCCACGAATGAGTCCCCGGCCCTATCGAGCACCGCCACTTGAGCCCTCCTCCGGCCGCGTGACCGCTACAGCGTACGAACCACTTGCGCGACCGCTACAGTGTACGAATTCTCGTACACTGTAGCGAACGGGCGGTCGGCGTATCATCAGCAGCCGTGCCAAGAGCGAAGACATCCCAGCCAGCGCCGTTGTGGGCCCGGACCGACCAGCTCCGGCCGCGGTTGAGCCAGGAATCGATCGTGCAGACCGCGATCGACACCGCCGATCGGGAAGGTCTGGCCGCAGTCTCGATGCGCCGGCTCGCCGCCGTGCTGCAAGCCCGGACCATGAGCCTGTACAGCCACGTGGCCAACAAGGACGAGCTGCTCGATCTGATGCTGGACGAGTTGGCCCGCGAGGGTCTGCTCGGACCCGACTTGCCGGAGAACTGGCGGGATGCGGCCAAGGCGATGGCGATCCGGACCCGGGAGCTGGCGTTGGCCCATCCGTGGTGCATCGAGCTGTTCGGTCAGCGCGCCCAGCTCGGTCCGAACACGATGCGGCTGTTGGAGGAACGGGTCCAGGCGCTCGACGAGTTGGGGTTGGCGCCCGCAACGGCCTGGAGCGCGATCACCGTGCTGCACGACTACGTGCTCGGTTATGTCGTTCGGGAAATCGCGCAGGCGAACGCGGTTCCGGCCGACAAGGCGGAGGCTAGGCGGTGGCAGGCCAGTGTCAGCGGTTACCTGGCTGAGCTCGCCGACAGCGGTGAGTTTCCGCGGATAGCTCCGTTACTGCGGGCCGGGTACGGCATGTCGGCCGACAATTTCCAGATCGGACTGGACTGGTTGTTGGACAGCATCGAACGTCAGTTTCCGCCGCCGCGCACCAGCAAATCGGCCAAAAACGGGACGCGGGCGAACGGCGCGGCAGTCCGGAACGGGCGCAAGAGCAGCTGATAAGCGCTGGACCGGGTGCGGGGAGGGCGCTAGCCTGCCGGCAATGGTTCCTACGTCATAACGAGGTGCATTGTATGCGGGTCCAGGTTGTCGCCCAGTTCTGTCCTTTGACTAACGCAACCGAACCCGTAAGGAACCTCCACAGTGGACCTGCCACGTATTTTCACCATTCGCGAGAGTAGCCACCGTATTCATAATCCTCTGACCAGCGAAAAGCTGGCCACCCTGGGCTCGGCGCTCCATCTCGATCCTGGGGCGACCCTGCTTGATCTGGCCTGTGGAACGGGCGAGCTGCTGTGCACCTGGGCTCGTGACCACAAAATCCGCGGTATCGGCGTGGATATCAGCACGGTATTCATCGGAGCGGCCCGAGACCGCGCCACCGAGCTCGGCGTCGCCGATTCGGTCACGTTCGTTCATGACAACGCATCCGGTTATATAGCTGCGGAACCGGTCGATGTCGGGGCCTGTATCGGCGCGACCTGGATCGGTTCGGGTGTGGCCGGCACAATTGAATTGCTCGAACGCAGCCTGCGTCCGGGCGGGCTCATGTTGATCGGTGAGCCGTATTGGCGGCTGGATCCGCCCGATGAAAAAACGGCCATCGAAGCTGGCACCAGCGGCAAGGACGAATTCCGTTCCCTGCCAGGGTTATTGACGCAGTTTCGTGAGCTGGGCTGGGATGTTGTGGAAATGGTCCTGGCTGATCAGGACAGTTGGGATCGTTATGCGGCGGCCCAATGGCTGAACCTGCGTCGGTGGCTCGACGCCAATCCGGACGATGAGTTGGCCGGTGAGGTACGGGAAGAACTCGATACCGAGCCAATACGGTACGTCACCTATCGCCGCGAATATCTGGGCTGGGGCATATTCGCGTTGTTGAAACGCTAGGGCGTGTTGCTTAAGTCCGCTGCCTGCTGCGCGGCGCCCAGACGACGACCGGCGGCGTTGTCGTCGTCGCCGGTAGCTCCGCTACCGGCTCCTCCTCCGCCTTGCCGGACCGCCGCCTGGATCACCGCTCGCGACGGCCAGGACTTAA
>JBEDUI010000098.1:0-8696 GCA_040414495.1 Mycobacteriales bacterium | reverse complement strand
GCGGCAAGGGCGTGCTGACCGCCAAGATCGTCTCCAAACGCGGCGGTCTGGTCGGCGCGGTGTCGGTCAACCTGGACGACGAGATTTACGCCATCACCTCCGGCGGCGGAGTGATCCGGACAAATGCCCGCGAGGTACGGCGAGCCGGTCGCCAGACCATGGGCGTTCGGTTGATGGATCTGCCAGAAGGTATCAATTTGGTGGCTATTGCCCGTAATGCCGACGAAATCGAGGACACCACGACATAGGCGATCGGTGAGGTACGGTAGTGCGCCGTGACCAGTGTGCTCGATTGGCGGATTGCCTTTTCGGGCACAGCGGGACAGAGAGCTCGCGAAGCGAGGGGTGAGTGAGCATCGCAGCGCTGCGAGAGAAAGAGCGCACCCTGAGCCGAGTGGCGCGGCGTGGCAAGGTCCGGGGCGGTGATCGCGATGAGGCGAGCCCCGAGCCGAGCGAGACGAAGGATGAGCGGGGCCGGCGCGTAGCGGTGGCCGGCCACGCAATCAGGGAGCGACTGTGACCGACCCTCGTACCTCCGGCATGTCTGGTCCGGGTTCGCCGGACGATGACTTCCGCATCAACGGCGTGGAGGCACCCGTCGGCCGGTTCAACGGCCATACCGGGACCAGCGTCGACGAGCCGCAGCCGGCCGGCGACGACGGCTACGACTGGCAGGCACCCCAGGCGCTCGCGCCCGGTGGCGGTTACGGCGAAGAGCCGTCGCCGGACTACCAGCGTTCCGCGCAGGCCTGGTGGGAACAGGTGCGCGGAGCCAATGGCGCCGGCGGTCCGACTCCCGGTCCCGGATCCAACGGGATGGGGGTGCCGGTCGAGCAGGGCGAGACCGGGGCGATGGGTCCGGTCAACGCGGTGGGTGACCACACCGAGGCGATTTCGCGGATCGCTCCGGCGGGCTACGACAACCCGGCGTACGACCAACCGCACGAGCAGCACGGCTACGAGCAGCCCATCCCTGACCAGCCGGCGTGGGACCAGCCCGCCTGGGACCAGCACGGTCCGGATCCGACACACGAGTTCGTTCCGGCGTACAGCGGCGGCAACCTGCCGCCCGAGGAGCCGGACTGGGGCGGGCCGCAGGGCTACGCACCGCGGGTCCCCCAACCGCGCCCCGAACCCGACGAGGACATGCGGCCGCGCGGCTCGCGGTCGCTGGGCGGTCCGCGACGGGCCCGGCTCAGCCTCCGCCGGGTCGACCCGTGGTCGACGTTGAAGTTCTCGTTGGTGCTCGCCGTCGCATTGTTCGTAGTGTGGATGGTGGCGGTCGGCGTGTTGTACGGCGTGCTGAGCGGTCTCGGGGTCTTCGACAAGATCAACTCGACGGTCAACGAGGTCAACGGCAGCAACAGCAAGCTGATCACGCCGCAGATCGTGCTCGGCATCGCGGGCGTGGTCGGCGGTGTCAGCATTGTTTTGTTCACCGCGCTGGCGACCGTCGGATCGTTCATCTATAACCTATGCGCAGACATGGTCGGCGGTCTCGAGGTGACGCTCGCCGAGCGTGACTGACCGGTAGCTGCTCCGCTGGTTCAGGGGGCGAACCCGGTTGGGATGAGGTCAACCGATACGGTAATCTCAGCCGTCGCGGTGACCGTGCACGGGCCTGTAGCTCAGTTGGTTAGAGCGCATCCCTGATAAGGATGAGGCCGGAGGTTCAAGTCCTCCCAGGCCCACTGTTGCCGTCGTCGAATCCTCGTGTCGGGGAGACAGGAGAATCACTGGTGAAGAAGATCATTCTGCTGCTCAGCGCACTGGGAGCCGGCCTGTTCGTTGTGAAGAAGCGTCGCGACGCGCAGTCCGAGGCGGATCTGTGGCGCGAGGCCACGAGCGGATCCGATCTGCGCTAGCACCGCACGCGGTGGTCTGACCGCCGCTGGCCGCTGCGCCACCGATTCGGCATAGCGGTTCGGGGGACGTAGCTCAACTGGCAGAGCACCGCCTTTGCAAGGCGGGGGTTAGGGGTTCAAGTCCCCTCGTCTCCACCACGCCTGACCTGCACAAACGTCGCCGAAACGGGCCCATACCCGTTCCGGCGGCGTTTTCTGTTTCCGACTTTGTAGCCAAGCGCTCAGCCCGACTTCGCCGAAGAACCACGTCCGAAACGGACATCATCTGGCCCGGCAAAGACCTGGTTATACGTGTTGAGCAGTGCAGAACACGGACCTTGATCGGAAGCTGGTCGTGGGTGGGCGGAGGCTAGGTCCAGCCGTCGATGGAGAAGTGAGCTCCGGCTTGGATTTGGGCGATAGCTGCGGTGCTGTAGGGGACAGTGTTGGCCGGCAGGTCGTCGGGGAGAGCCCAGTGCAGCCCTGCGCACTTGTGCGGTTCGCAGTTGGTTGGCTCACCCGACCATTGCGTCGTGCGGAAGAAGATGCCGATACGGCCCTGGCCCTCAGGGTTGCGGTGGTGGACGACGTGCGTGCAGATGAGGTCATTTGACCGAATGACCACGCCCACTTCTTCCTGAGCCTCGCGGATCGCACTGTCGATGACGCTTTCGCCTGCTTCGAGGTGTCCCGAGGGCGGGCAGAGTTGGCCGTCGGCGTAGCCGGTGTTCGAGCGCTCGAGCAGCAGGATGCTGCCGTCGTCCCGCTGGAGCAAGACATACACGTCAACGATGCTCATGTATCGCTGCTGCATTGGCTGTTCCCCTGCCCTGCTCTGGTCCTTAGGCCGTATGGGACACGTTCGACGCTCACGTCATCGGGGCGATTTCTCGTTGTCCAGATGTGCCTGCACCACATCACACAGCGCCTGAACGGCCGACACGGCTTCGGCGGGCTCGCCAGCGGATAGCGTGACGAGCCGTTCCCGTATGGCAGACAGCTCGCCGATCACGCCCTCGGGCACAGCGTTGGCACCGATACCGATCAAGAGACTGACCAACTTGGCCCGGTTGCGACGGGCAGCGAACTTGGCCGCGATGGGAACCATGCCGAAATGTGCATGGCGAAGAAACTCGCCCTCGACCTCGCCAACCACCGGCCGGGGCTGGTTGGGGACTGCCCGGGACCATTCTGCGAACGTCGCTGGACTAGGTGGCAACGGGCCGGACAGGCGACTGAACAACGGCCGAGTGTCAACCGGCAGTCCTGCCCTGGAACACGGGCAGAAGTTCCAATCGACGTAGAGCGGCAGGCCGGAGTCCAGGAGGTAGAGAGCATTCACCTGGGCGCCATCGATAGGGGCGTTCCACGTCGAGTCCAGCCGATACACCACGGTGCCGAACCTCTCGGGGAAGACCGTGCGCTCGGCGACCATGTTCTCAATGGCAGAGTCGGCGACGAACACCAGCAGATCAACGTCGCTCCAAAGATCGGTGTCTGCACGCCCGTACGAGCCGTACAGGATCGCGGCGTCGATCCTCCGATCCTGTTCAAGAATTTCTGCAGCCGCGGTCAACCACCGTTCGCGAGCCTCGGCATGCGTTCTCAGTCGATGCGTCGTGGCATCCATACACGCGAGTCTGGTGGCAACCCTAACCGCTATGCATCCCAATTGCGCGGAATGACCGGGATGAGCGGCGGTTTGGCAACTGCCTGCCAGAAGGTTCTCGAAAGAGGTTGTCGGATCGGGGCGGGGGCGTTCGTGGACGGGGTGAGCGCCGCCCGCGAGGGGCGCGCCGAACCCCAGGAGATGATCCAAGATGAGCGTGCACTCCGAGACCCAGGAGAACGTGAGCGCCACCCTCACCGTCGCCGCGCCCGCCACCAGAGTGTTCGCCGTGCTGGCCGATCCGACCACCCATGCCGCGATCGATGGCACCGGCTGGGTCCAGAAATCGCTCGACCGGGCTCTGCTCACCGAAGTGGGGCAGATCTTCCGCATGGACATGTACCACGCCAACCATCCAAACGGTGGGTACCAGACCGTCAACAAGGTCCAGGTGTTGGACCCGCCTCGCGCCATTGGTTGGCTGACGGGTTACCAGAAGGACGACGGTGAGCTGGAGTTTGGCGACTGGATCTGGCGTTACGATCTCGCGCCGCTCAATCCATCCGAGACGCAGGTGACACTTGCGTACGATTGGTCGGCCGTGCCGCAGTTCAGACGGGAGTACATCCAGTTCCCGCCGTTCGGCCGCGAGCATCTGCCCAACTCGCTGCACCACCTGGCCAAGCTCGCCGTCAACCGGTAGCGCTATTCCTAGAGTGATCGGTACACGCCCCAGGCAGGAGGACCGCATGCGCCCCACCGCCATTACCGCCAACCTCACGGTCACCGACGTCGAGGCCGCGAAGAAGTTCTACGCCGGTTTCCTCGGGCTGAGCGTCGAGGAGTTCAACATGGGTTGGGTTGCCCGGCTCAGCTCGCCCGACAACAAGGCGCACGTTCAGCTCGTCAGCGGCGATGCCACCGCGTCCGAGGACTCGGTCATTTCCGTACGTACCGATGACGTCGACGGTGCGTACGAGGAAGCCTGCCGGCTCGGCTACGAGATCGTGCATCCGATGACGACCGAGCCCTGGGGCCTGCGCCGATTCTTCGTCCGCGCGCCAGACGGCAACGTGATCAACATTGCCGGTCATCACGACTGACCCGGCCGGAGCTACCGATCCGGCTGGCTTGATTCGCCGGACCGCCGCGTGCATTACGTTCTATGAAACCGAGATTGGGGGCGGCGTGGGTCGGTACGAGCGTGTGTTGATCAAACTGAGTGGCCAGGCGGTGGCAGGCGGTGGGGATGCGCCCTTCCACGCCGACGCGCTCGGGCACCTGGCCCGTGAAATTCTGGCCGTGCGCGAGACCGGCGTGCACGTCGCCGTCGTGATCGGCGGTGGAAACGTATTCCGCGGCCGGGATTCGGAGGCCTGGGGCATCGATCGCATCGAGGCCGACAACATCGGGATGCTCGGCACCGTCATCAACAGCCTGCTGTTACGGGGCAAATTGAATTCGCTCACCGACGATCGGGTTCGGGTCATGACGGCAATTCCGATCAATTCCATTGCCGAGCCATACGTTCGGTTGCGGGCGATTAATCAGATCAATAAAGGCGAGATCGTGATTTTCGCCTGCGGAAATGGCCAGCCATTTCAGACCACCGATTATCCGTCGGTGCAGCGCGCCCTGGAAGTGGGTTGCGATGCGCTATTGGTCGCGAAACACGGCGTCGATGGAATTTATGACAGCGATCCGCGAAAGAATGACCACGCGCGCAAATTCGACACCATTACTTATCGTGAGGCGATTGATCAACGCCTCGAGGTCATGGACCACGCCGCTTTCGTACTCGCCCAGCAGCACCACTTGCCGCTGCACGTCTTCGATGTGGATCAGCCAGGAATCATGGCCGCGATCTGCCGGGGTGAGCACCACGGCACACTGGTCATGAGCGACGCCTGAGCCGGGGGTTTTGGCCCTTACGATCGGCACGGCAAGCGCATCCCCTAGCATGACGTCCGCAGCGAAGCCAGGCGCTGACCCGTTGCGGACGTGGGGTCCCCCGACGTGACGAACGACACGGCCCCACCCAAGCCCGCGATGGCCTAGCATTAGAAATTCGTTTGTAAGAATTCTCCTGTGAAAATACGCGAGTAATCCACAGCTCTACCCACAGCCTGTGGAATAGTGATCGCTCAGGAAATCGCGAAACCACCTTGACTGCACGGGTTTCCGATGATGTCAACCGGCAGCGAGCAAATTCACGGCTCCAATTCCGCGACTTCTTTGTAACGAACCGCTATGCCTGGCCGACCGGGCAAGCTCAACAGACCTCACTCCTTCCCGGACCGATCGGCGAGACCAAATGTGCTACGGAAGCCTTACGGCCGATGCGGGCCACCCGAAGACCACAACCGGACCTCGCTACCCTGGCCCCATGTCCGGTTTGTTGCGTTCGACTCTTACCCGAAGCCGCGCCGCCGCCGGCGTCGTGGCAATAGCCGCGCTCGCCACGACCAGCTGCAGCGCCAGTTCCAACGGCGATGCGTCGCATCCTTCGGCGACGTCCCAGTCACCGGCCGCGCCGCCCGGGACCGTGCACATCCTTTACGCCGGCTCGCTGGTCAACCTCATGGAGCACGACCTCGGCCCGAAGTTCGCCAAGGCCAGCGGCGCGAAGTACGAGGGCTACGGCGCCGGCTCGGCCCAGGTGGCCAAGGAGATCACCGGCAAGGTCCACAGCGGCGACGTATTCATCAGCGCCAATCCGGATGTGAATAACGAGCTCGAGGGCTCCAAGAACGGCAACTACGTCACCTGGTACGTCACCTTCGCCAAGGCGCCGCTCCTGATCGGCTACAACCCGAAAAGCAAATTCGCGCACGATCTCAAGACCAAGCCGTGGTACGACGTGATCACCGAAAGCGGAATTCGCTTCGGCCGTACCGATCCCACGCTCGACCCCAAGGGAAAGCTGACCGCACAGGCATTCGGCCAGGCGGCCAAGAAATCCGGCCAGTCCGACTTCGTCAGCAAAGCCGAAAAGAACGCCGCTGTATATCCCGAGGAGACGCTGGTCGGGCGGCTGCAGTCCGGGCAGCTCGACGCCGGATTCTTCTACGCGAATGAGGCCAAGGAACAGCACATTCCCACGGTCAGCCTCGGCTCGATCAAGCTGTCGGCGACCTACACGGTCAGCGCGCTGAATCACGCCAAGAATCCCTCGAGCGGATTGGCGTTCGTCGAATATCTGCTCGGGCCGCAGGGAAAGCAGATTCTCGCCCAGCACGGTCTGACGGTCGTTCCCTACACCGCGGGTGGTGACAAGAAGGACCTTCCGGCCGCTCTGAAGCCGGCCGTCCACTGATCGAGTCCGGGCCAGCCCGCCGCCGAGCCAGGATCCGGCCGCTCGGGGTACTCGGCACACCGCTGCCCTGGCTGGCCAGCTTGCTGGTGCTGTACCTGTTGGCGCCAATCGGCGCCTTCGTGGTCCGGTTGGCGCGCAGCCCGGGCAAGGTTTCCGGGGTCCCCGAGCTGGGCTCGGCGGTGGCGGTTTCGCTGGAGACGGCCACGGTCGCGACCGCCATCATCGCCGCGCTGGGTGTGCCGCTGGCCTACTTATTGGCCCGCGGCCGCAGCCGTGGCTCGTTGCTGCTGGGCGTCCTGCTGCAATTGCCGTTGGCCTTTCCGCCGCTGGTTTCCGGGATCCTGCTGTTGTACGTGGTGGGGCCGTACACGCCGGTCGGCTCGCTGGCGGGCGGCTCGCTGACCGACGACCGGATCGGGATCATCTGCAGTCAGGTCTTCGTGGCCGCGCCGTTCGCGGTGATCGCGGCCCGCTCGGCCTTCGCCGCGCTCGACCCCGGGTGGGACGACGTCGCCGCGACCCTGGGCCACCGGCGCTGGGCGCGTTTTCTGCGGGTCGCCGTGCCGGCCGCCGCGCCGGGCATCGCGGCCGGGCTGCTGCTGGCTTGGCTGCGGGCATTCGGCGAATTCGGGGCGACGGTGATTCTGGCGTACCACCCGTTCTCGTTGCCGGTGCTGACGTACGTGCAGTTCGGCTCGGTCGGCCTGCCCGGGACCTTGACCCCGGTCGCGGTGACATTGCTGGCCGCGTTGGTGGTGCTGCTCGTGGTCGCCGGCGTACCGCGGCTGGCGCGGGCGACGCAGCGACGCGATGCTGGTCCGGCCGACGGCACCCGCGGTGTCCCGACCAGCCCGGGCCCGTTGCTCGGACTGGCGTTGAACGCCGGGCTCGGCGACTTCCGCATCCGGCTCGACTACCAGGCGCAGCACCGTCACCTGGCCGTGCTCGGTCCCTCCGGCGCCGGCAAGACGATGACGTTGCGGCTCATCGCCGGCCTGCTACCCGGCAACGCCAGCACGGTCAGCTTCGACGGGCGGGACGTCGCCGGACTGGCACCGGAGCACCGCGGCGTCGGCTACGTACCGCAGGAGCCGACGTTGCTGCCCGGCCTGACGGTCTGGCGGCAGGCCACGTTCGGCATCGACGCCGACCCGACGCTGGCGGCGTACTGGCTCGACCGCCTGGGCCTGCGGGCGCTGCGGGACCGCCGCCCGGACGAGCTCTCCGGCGGCCAGCGGCGGCGGGTCGCCCTGGTCCGGGCGCTGGCCCGTAATCCTCGCGTTCTGTTGCTGGACGAGCCGTCGACCGGCCTCGATACGGCCGTCCGCGACGAGTTACGCCGCGAGCTGCGGTCACTGCAGCGGGACACCGCGCTCACGACCGTGCTGGTCACCCACGACCCGCTCGAGGCGGCGCTGCTGGCCGACGAGGTGGTCGTGATGGACAACGGGCAGGTATTGCAGGCCGGTCCGCAGCCGGAGGTCTTCGCGCACCCGGCGACGCCGCTGGTGGCCCGTTTGCTGGGGATGGACAACCTCGGCGATGGCGTCGTGACCGGGCCGGATCGGATCGCGATCGGGTCGGTCGAAGTGCGGGCGAGCGTGGACCAGCCGGTCGGCACGACCGTGGTGTGGGGTATCCGGGCCGCGGCGGTCCGACTGGTCGAGGGCGTCGGTCATCCGGCCCAGGTGCTCGACGTGGTTGACCTCGGCATCAGCCGCGAGCTGACCGTCGCATTGGATGGCGTACCGCTGCGCCTGCATACGGCCGAGCGGTATCAGGTCGGCGACGGGTGTCGGGTGGAACTACCGCCGGCCGACCTGCACGTCTGGCTGAGTGACGCGCTGAAAGCCGCGTCGCCAATGCGAGGCGACGCGGCTATGTAGCGGGCCGTCAGCTCTCGGGACTCTGATCGTCGGCCGGGGAG
>JBEDUI010000097.1:0-5270 GCA_040414495.1 Mycobacteriales bacterium | reverse complement strand
CGCCTCGGCGATCGTGTGTGATTTGTCGAGACTGGTCACGCTGACACCCCGTTCGTCTCGTCGACGTCCTGGCTGCTACGGCTGCCAGTCGTGATCAGCTCGACGAGTTGTTGCTGGTTGACGTCCTCGCGCTTCAGTTCCGCCGCCATCTGGCCCAGGTAGAGCACGGCGATCCGGTTTGCCACCTGCAAAACGTCGGTCATGTTGTGCGAAATGAGAATCACGGCCAGGCCGCGGTCGGCCAGCCGGCGAATCAGATCAAGCACCTGCGCCGTCTGCGCGACACCCAGGGCTGCCGTCGGTTCGTCGAGAACGACGACCTTGGAATTCCACAGCACCGCCTTGGCAATGGCGACGGTCTGGCGCTGTCCACCGGAGAGGCTGGACACTCGTTGCCGTACCGATTTCACCGTTCGGACCGACAGCGACTGCAACACCTCGCCTGCGGAACGCTCCATGCTGTTCTCGTCGAGCACGATGCCGCGACGCCGTTCCCGGCCCAGAAACATGTTCTGCACGATGTCGAGGTTGTCGGCCAACGCCAGGTCCTGATACACGATCTCGATACCCAGCGCGGCCGAGTCCCGTGGTGAGTGCACCGAAACCGGCTTGCCCTCGAACCGGTACTCACCCGAATCAATGGAGTAGGTGCCACTGATGCATTTGACCAAAGTGGACTTTCCGGCACCGTTGTCGCCCACCAACGCGGTGACCTCGCCCGCGCGGGCGGCGAACTGAACATTCCTGAGCACGTGCACAGGACCGAAGCTCTTGTTGATATCGCGCATTTCCAGAATTGGCTCATCGGCCACCGTTATGCACGTCCTTTCCATACCCTCGATCGCCCCGAACGGTGGCGCCGTCGCCGGCGCCACCGCACCAGGTGTCGTGTGCCGTCTATTTGACGCCGTCGGCCGTGCACTTGGCGGCGTAGGCACCGGTGCATACGGTGGATTTCGGCGTGTACTTGTCGTTGATCGGCAGCGCGACGTTCGACTTGGTTATGGCGATCGGGTTGGCCAGGATCGAGGGCACCTTGGCCTTGGTCATCGGGTCGACCGTGGTCGCGTTAGTGGTCGGGGTCTGGCCGTTGACCAATTGCGCGATCGCCTTGATGGCCGGGTCGGCCTCACCGGCCGACGGCTTGTAAATCGTGAAGCACTGGCTGCCATCCATGATGGACTGCAACCCCGAGGCCGAGGCATCCTGCCCGGAAACCGCGACCTTGCCGGCGAGTCCCTGTCGCTTGAGGTCGGTGATGACCGCGCCGGCCATGGTGTCGTTGGCAACCATGACGGCCTTCAAGTCCGGGGTCTTGCCCAGCATTTTGCTGAACTCCCGACCTGCGGTCGGGGCGTCCCAGTTGCCGTCCTGGCGCGCTTTGAGCGTCCAACCGGGTTGCTTGGACAGCACGCCGTCGTAGCCCTGGTGGAACAGCGTGGCGTTGTTGTCCGTCGCCTTGCCGTCGATCTCGACGTAATTCACCGACTTCAGATCCTTGACCTGCGAGCACTGTGCGAGGGTTTTGCCCTGCAACTGACCGACCTTGACATTGTCAAACGAGACGTACAGCGCCGCGCCGCCGCCAGGGGTGAGCCGGTCGTAGTCGATCGGGATAACGCCGTTCTTCTTCGCCTGCTGCTCGATCGAGGCGCCGGAGGCCTGGTCAAGGTCGACGATCATCAGCACCTTGATGCCGTTGCCCTCCATCTGCTGGGCGATCGTCTTCATCTGCCCGGCCGAACCGCCGGCGTTCTGGATATCGCACGACAGGTGGTATTTGGTGCAGTCGGTCTTCAACGCTGTCGGGTCCGCGGTAACCCAGCGCGGCGAGGACGTGGTGTCCGGCAGAATAATGCCGACCTTCGCCCCTTTGCCATCAACGGTAACCGCGCCGGCGTTGCTGCCGGCCGCCGCACTGCTCTTGGTGTCACCCGAGCCTTTGCCGCTCGAACCTTTGTTGTCGTTCGAACTCGAGCCACAGGCCGCGAGGGTTGTCGCGGCGACAACCCCCAGAATTGCGAATGACATCGTTGTCTTACGCATACGTGCCACGCCTTTCCTTGATAGGGCCACCGCTCTTGGGCCGGACGCGGCCGGAGCAGCCCGTGAATGTTGCGCGGCCGAACATATCGCCCAACGAGACGAATGGGAACGTCGACATCAATTTGTTATCAACATTGCGGATACGAACTGAGCAAAGTAATCCGCGACGAAATTTGCGGTCGAAGATTCGCGATAACGCGTGCTATCGTGCGAACGCCTCCCAGCGAAAATGCCCCGAAATCGGTACAAGTTGTTGACCATTGCACGTCCGGGAAAACAATAGGCGCCCGCGTCCGGAAGGTGGTAGTCGTGAAGCAAAAACATTCCGGGAGGCAGCCCGCACCGCTATGACGACAATTCGTGGACCCGTCGTCTGCATCGACCCGGTGTGCGCCGGAAAGTCAACGCTGGCAGGCATCCTGGCCGACCGACGCCGTCGAGGTCGCGCTTCGTTGGACGACCTCGTCTGGGATTACGGCGCCGAGGCCGGGTATAATCGCGCCGATTTCCGAAAATTGCGGGGACGGTCCCGCTGATCATTGCCGGCATTGTTCGCGAGCGCGGTCGAGCAAATTGTCGCCGAGCACCCTGGCCGCATTATCGACCTGGGCCGGCCATACCGATATCCAGGACCCGGTTCATTGGGACGCATCCAGCGAGCTCTGGCGCTGGCATAGCTTTGAGTCAGGCCAACGGTCAACGCTTCTTGCGGGCCCGGCTGACCAACAGCCAGTCATCGCCACGCTTGCCAGGTTGATACACCGAATCGGCGCGTTTGGCCAGGATGCCGTGCAGCCCCTGCGCCCGGGCCGCGTCCAGGATGGTATTTCCGTCGCCGGAGAACGAATCCACGACGTGCCAGGAATCGCCGTCCACCGATAAGCCTTCCAACGCGGCCCGCCGTTTCAGGTACGTCTCCCGCAGCAGTGAACGGCCTTCCAAGTGCAATACGTCGGCGAGCATCAATTGCACGGGCGTACGTTTCACCATCGACGGTTTCGGCTTTTCGGTCTGTACCCGGCTTTCCAGCCGATCCGGATCGACGCCGCCATCGGCGCCGAATGCCACGACCTCGCCATCGAGCAACGCCTGCCGGGAACCGAGTTGCAGGCCCAGGCCGCGGAATTCCGGATAGGACGCGGTGACCTCAGCTCCGTCGGCGTCCATAATCGTGAGCCGACCCCCGTCCACCGCGACCAGCACGCGCGCGCCGCCCCACGCCACCTCGTACCGCCACTTCGCCGCATCGGAAGGCATCGCACCGGGCCGGGTCCGCATCGGACGAAGGTCCCGTGGCAGCGGCGTCCAAGCGGACGGGCGGGGGTCCATCCGGTGCAGCATCCAATCCTGCCGGCCGGTGCGGAAAAAGACGTACCGTCCCTCGGTCACCTCGCCGTGGAAAACGATCTTTACCTCACGATCGCTCCACTTTTCCAACTCGTACGTACCACTGTCCCAAATGGACATTCGGCCGCCGCCGTACTCACCTTTTGGAATTTCACCGGAGAATGTGGCGTACTCATCCGGGTGATCCTCGGTCTGCTTGGCCAGATGGTTGGTGGCCGGGTCAAGCGGAATGCCCTTCGGCACGGCCCAGGAAACCAGCACGCCGTCGCGTTGCAGTCGAACATCCCAGTGCAGCGCGGTGGCGTGGTGTTCCTGAATGACGAACCGCTCGCCGCGACCTTCCTGGTCATTGCCGGTGTGGTCCCGGCTGGGCAGGTCTTCGGCCGGCACCGGCTCGGGCGTACGGGCCGCATCCCGTTTGGCGCGATATCTGTCCGGGCTCATATCCGCATTTTGCCCCGCGATCGCCCTCAGAGCGATATCAGCCGACCGGCATCCAGCCGCAGCCAGCGCTCCACCTTGATCTCGGTCAGGAACCGTTCGTCGTGACTGACCACGACAAACGCGCCCTGATAGGCATTCAGCGCGCTCTCCAACTGCCCGACGCTGACCAGATCCAGATTGTTGGTCGGCTCGTCGAGCAGCAACAGCTGCGGCGCCGGCTCGGCGAACAGCACGCAGGCCAGGGTCGCCCGCAGCCGCTCGCCACCGGACAACGCGCCGGCCGGCAGGTGTACCCGGTCACCGCGGAACAGGAACCGGGCCAGCAGGTTCATCCGCGCTGCCGGCGGCATACCGGGCGCGAACACGGCCAGGTTCTCGGCCACGGTCCGGTTCAGGTCGAGTAGGTCCAGCCGTTGCGAGAGGTACGCGACCCGGCCGTCGGCCCGGTGTAGTTCGCCGCGCTCGGGCGTCAGCTCGCCGGTCATCAGCCGCAACAGCGTCGATTTACCGGCGCCGTTCGGACCGGTCAGCGCGATCCGCTCCGGCCCGCGAATGGTCAGCTCGACCCCCTCACCGGCGAACAGCGATCGCACCTGCAGTCCTTCGCCGTGCAGGACGGTACGGCCGGCCGGGACCTTGGTGTCGGGCAGTTCGAGCACGATCTTCTGTTCGTCGCGAACGGCCCGGCTGGCCTCGTCCAGCCGCGCCTTGGCCTGGCCGACCCGGTTCGCGTGCAGGTCGTTCGACCGGCCAGCCGATTCCTGGGCTCGCCCCTTCAAACCACCGGCGACGATCCGGGCCAGCCCGGCGCTGTTCAGGTTGCGGGCGGCGTTGCTGGCGCGACGGGCGGCGCGTTCGCGGGCCCGCTGCTGCTCGCGTTTCTCCCGTTTCACTTCCTGCTCGGCGTTGCGTACGTTCTTCTCCGCGACCTCCTGCTCGGCCTGGATCGCCTGCTCGTATTCGGTGAAGTTCCCGCCGTAGAAGCTCAGTTCGTCGGAGTCGAGTTCGGCAATCCGGTCCATCCGGTCCAGCAACGCCCGGTCGTGGCTGACGACGAGCAGGCAACCGTTCCAGTCCTCGAGTACGGCGTACAGCTTGCGCCGCGCGTCCAGGTCGAGGTTGTTGGTCGGCTCGTCCAGCAGCAGTACGTCCGGACGCTTGAGCAGTTGCGCGGCCAGCCCGAGCGAGACGACCTGGCCGCCGCTGAGCGTGTGCAGCCGGCGTTCCAGGTCGACGTCGCCGAGTCCGAGCCGATCCAACTCGGCCCCGGTGCGTTCCTCGATGTCCCAATCGTTGCCGACGGTGGTGAAGTGTTCCTCGCTGGCGTCGCCGGCCTCGATCGCCCGCAGCGCGGCGAGTACGGCGTCGATCCCGAGCACCTCCGACACGGTCAGGTCGGCGACCAGCGGCAGGGTCTGCGGCAGGTACCCGAG
>JBEDUI010000096.1:0-12881 GCA_040414495.1 Mycobacteriales bacterium | reverse complement strand
ACGCCGCGATTCACTGAGGCCGCCGACTTTGGTGGTGTCAGGCTGCACGATGTCCAACGCACCCTGAGCCAGGAACGGCACGAACGACTGACGCCGGGTCAACGTTTCGCCACCGGAAATGGGAATCGGCGCGGTCCGCCGCAACGCCGCAAAATCGCTCAACGCGTCGGGGCGCAACGGCTCCTCGAACCACAGCACGTCATAGCGGGCCAACATCTCCGCCGTCCGTAGCGCCCATTTGAAATCACCGGGCCAAAACGCATCGCTGCCACCGGCGTCGACCGCCAACGGAATCCGCTCCCCCACCGCCTCGCGCGCGGTCCGGACGACCGCCTCATCGAAGGCGTAACCGTGCCGGCCGAACGACCCCCAACCGATCTTGAACGCGCGAAATCCCTGCTGCAGCAGGCCTTGCAGATTGTCCTTCAACAGACCATGATCCTGCTCGATCAACAGCGAAGCGTACGGCAATACCCGGCTACGGTACCGACCGCCCAGCAGCCGACCAACCGGCTGACCCAACACCCGGCCCTGGATATCCCACAGCGCAACGTTGATCCCACTGATCGTATGAGTCAACGAACCGCCCCGCCCCAACCAAAAAGTGTTCTGATGCAGCTTCTCAGTCACCCGATCCGGCTCCAACGGATTCTCCCCGACATACAACGGTTCCAACACCGACAGCGCCGCCCGCACCAGCGCCTCACTGGTAAAAACGCTGCCCACACCCACGACGTCCTCGTCTGTGACCACGACCACCAGAGTGTGCACAACGTCACTCGGCTGTAGCTCCACGGTCCAACCACCAGGCGGCGTCTGACCGCTCAGCCCGGCCGTATAGATCCCCCGTATCTTCACTCACTCAACCTTCCGTCGTGGCCGTCATGTCGTTGCGTGCAGGGGCGGTGCGCGATAAGCAAGGTCCTCCCAGCGAATTTCCGGCGGTAAATTCGACGACGCGCTACCAGCACGATCGGACCTTGTGCGTTAGTCGCCTCATACTGAATACGTTCGCACATCCCGCACCAGTCCACCATGGTGCTCACCGTCTTCCCGCCCCGGCCCTCAGCGCGCCACCGAACTCACGCGGTCAGTTTGGCTCGCACCGCGGCGAGCAACGCGATCGACTCCTCGGCCAGGATCTCACCGGCCTCGGGTGCCACCTGACACCCGTGCGTCACCTCGTAACCGCCCTCGGCATATGCCTTCCTGGTCGGAACGTAGTTGATCGATCCGTTGGTATATCCGCTGTAGAGCGTGTACGGGAATGCCGACCGCTCAACGATGCCGACGCCGATCTCACAGAAGATCTCGCCCGGTGCAGTAACCAGCCCGACCTGCTCAGCCAGAGCCAGTGCTGTGATCTCGGTATCGATCGTCGCCGGCGGTTCATTCCCTCGTATAACCGCCAAACCCTCCCGCATCCGGTCAATCCTGGATCGCAGCCAATACAATTCACCGCCCGTAGCCGTGCTCAGCTGGCGCTCCAACATCGCGATATCGGTCTGCGCCGCCTCCACCGAGGCCGGTAGCAGGGGCGGAAGCGACAGCGAGGCACGCTCAATCGCAAGACCGCCCGAAACGGGCTCAGCAACATGGAAGACCCGTACCGCCTCGGCCCCGAGCGGCAACCCCAACCGCGCGGGATGACTGAAATCCCAGCCAATCAGCAACGGGTTTATGTCGCCGGCGGCGCCCTGCAAGAACAGGCAGGTCGCGCCGGTTTCGGTCTCGACAACACGCCGGGCCACGGCCGGAAAGTCAGCCGACAGATCGGTACATTGTCCGCCCAGCGATACGCCGTGGCAGGCGTAATTGACTACGGCGGCGAGCGGGCTGCCATCGACCCGATCGACCCGCAATACAGCGACCCGCGGATCGACCGGGCCATCGGGATTCTGACCCAGAATGATCCGGCCATCCGGGGTGCGTTCCCGGCGATTGATCCCAATGACAGCCTCACCCAGGCCGATGTGTAGCCGGGCCGGTGCCGCTGTACGAGCGGCAGCGGCAACGATTCCGGCCACCGTATTTGCCAGGTTCGCCATGTAGGGTGCGACCTCAGGTCCGGGCACAGACGCAAGACCGACCATTCCGGTCACTGGCCCGTAGTGGTTGTGCGAGCTGGCGATCAAGACGTTCGAGGGCCCGATGCCAGCTCGTTGTTCGATAGCGGCGCGGATCGCGGCAATCTCCTCCGTGCCGAGGAACAGCAAATCGCAGCACACCAAGGCGATCTGCTCGCCATAGCCGCCACTGCCCAACACCAACGCGGTTGCCGTAAGCTCGTCGTGGATGCCCGCGGCCAGACCCCGGCCGGCGAAACCAGCCATCGGAATTCCGATCGGCGGCGTGATGATGGCCCGGGCCACTCCCGCCCACAGCTGCGCAGTGCTCACTGTGCAATCCCTTCCAAATTCACCGGTCAGCCCTTCAGCGCCCCGCCGCTAACCATGATCGAATCCAGCAATCGCCGCCGGGCCACCAGAAAGAGAATGATGACCGGGATGATCGCCACCACCGACATGGCCAGAACCGCCGTATAGTTGGTGAAATACTGGCTGCTGAACTGGGTCAGACCTAACGGGACGGTGTACAGCGACTGAGTCTGCACCACGATCAGCGGCCACAGCAGGTTGTTCCAACTTCCCACGAACGTGAGAATTCCCATCGAAACCATGACTGGCCAGGACAGCGGCACGACGATTCGAAAATATATCTGCCATTCCGACGCGCCATCGATGCGACCGCTCTCGAGCAATTCGTCCGGGACACCCTGCAGGTACTGTCGCATGAAAAAGATGATCTGCCCTGTCAGCAGACCAGGCACGATGAGCCCGAGGTAGCTGTTGGTGATGCCCATGTCCTTGGCGATGATAAACACGCCGACCATGATTGACGGGAATGGGATCATCAACGTCGCCACGATCGACCAGAAAATGACGTCCCGGCCCAAGAACCGGCGCTTGGCCAGGGCATAGCCAGCCATCTGCCCGAGAGCGACACCGACGACCGCGATGATGAAGCCGACTACGAAGCTGTTGACCAACTCCCGGCCAAACGAGATCGCGTTCCAGGCCGAGGAATAGTTCTTGAACTGCGGCTTGTGCGGGATCCACTGGTAGGGGCTGCTGAATAGTCCGGAGTTGGTGTGCAGGGACCCGCTCACAGCCCAAACCAGCGGAACCAGCAACAGCACCGCCAGCAGCGCCGCCAGCCCGTAGCGGAATATCAACACTATCGGCTTGTACATGATTATCGCCCCTTGAACAGGACGCGGACCTGGAAAAGCGCCAACAACAGACTGATGAGCAGCAGCACCATCGCCATCGCCTCGCCCAGACCAGCACTGGAGTACTTGAACGCCTCGTTATAGATCAGCAGCGGCAACGTCAACGTGGCATTACTCGGCCCACCGTCGGTCATCACGTATGGCGTGCCGAAATTCGTCATCACCGCGGCGGTGCTGCTGATCGTGCAGAACAGCAGCGTCGGTCGTAGCGCCGGCAACTCGACGTAGCGGATCAATTGGAGCATCCGAGCGCCGTCGATCGCGGCCGCCTCGATCAGCTCGCCGGGTATCTGTTGATAACCGGCCATGAGAATGATGACGTAGTAGCCGATCATCGACCAGATTGTGGCGATGCTGATCGCGTACATTGCGATACTCGGATTCGTCAACCAGGCCAGGCTCAGATGCAGCGCCGAGTTGACCAGACCGTAGCGCTGGAAGATCAGCTCGAACACCAGCGCGGCCACCACACCAGGCACTACGTAAGGCAGGAAGTAGATGGTCATCAGTACCGCTCGACCGCGGCGGCAACGTGTGACCAGCCGCGCCATCACGAGGCTGATCAACAAGGTCGGCACCACCACCTCGGCGGCGTATTCGAACGTGCGCCAGAGCGTCTGCCACCATTCGTCGCTGTGCAGCAGCTGCTGATAATTCTGCAGGCCAACAAATTGCGGACTGCTGATCAGACTGGCGTCGGTCATGCTCAAATACAGGCCGTACCCACCGGGAAGAAAAACCCAGATCAGGAAATACAGCACGGCAGGCAGAATCAATGCCAGCGTGAAAACCTGACCACCGGTGCGCCGGCCGATGCGTCCGGCTCGCCGACGACGCTGAACCCCCAGTCCCAACCCCGTTTCGGACGGCTGCGCTCCGATTAATGGCATCTGCTCTCTCCTCGCGGTTGGCCCAACCCCGGTCAGTGTGCGGCCGGAATCGGGCCGGTGAACCGATGTGTTCAGCCGCCCTGGTTCAGCAGCGGCTGGACCTGCTTGTCCGCGTTCTGGAGAGCAGATTTCACATTGCCGTGATGAAGGATGATGTCGTCAAACGCGTTGCCGATGATGTCGTCGATCTGCGAGCCATTAGCCAGGCTGACGGCATAGCTGGAATGGGCCAGCGCAGGCTGCCACACCGAGGTCCAGAACGGTTGGCTCGTCGCGGCTTTCGACGAACCCACAGACTTCCTCCCGTCGAACAGCCCCATTTGTGTGAAGTCCTCGTTGCCGGCATCAGCCAACGCCTTGGCCAATTTCCAGGCCAGGGTCTGGTTCTTACCAGCTTTGGGCACCACCCAGGCGTATCCATAACTCTCGCTGGCAGGCTCAGCACCGCCGGTCGTCGGGTACGGGTACGCCGCTGAAATCGGCGGCGCCACCGCCTTGTACTGCTGTTTGAGGGAGCCGAGATACCACGCCCCGCCGGTAAACATCATCGCGGCCTGGCCGCTGCCAAAAACCAGTCGATCAGCACCCTGCGTGCTGCTGTTCAAACTGGGAACCGCCGCATTGCACTTGTAGACCAGGTTCTGCAGCATGGTGAACGCGTTGACGGTGGCTTTGGACGTGAGATTGGATTTGGTCCCGGACGCGTTGAACAGCGGCGAGCCGAATTCGCGCGCCACCGCATCCAGGAAATACACCTGCGAGACCGAGAGGTTGGTCGGCAGCGCCACCTCTTCCTGGACGACCTTGCCGTTCTTCTTCCGTAGCAGTTTCGAACCGTCTTGGCACACCTGGTCCCAGGTCGTCGGCACGTCCAGACCTGCATCCTTGAACGCCTTGACGTTAACCCATGAACCGTAGTTCGAGTATTCTTCCGGCAGGCCATAGGTCATGCCGTCAACTGTGTAACCGTCAAACACGCCGGAGATATACTGCGACTCCAGCGCATTCTTGTCCCGCACACCTACGGCCTTGTAGTCGACCGGTGCCAGCACCTTGTGTGAAAGCAACGCCGACATGATGCTCGAATCAGCAAGGTAGACATCCGGTGGTGAGCCGGCGCTGGCCAGAGTCTGGAATTTGGTGAACTCAGTGCCGCTCTGCAAGGCCATGATCCGGACTTTGACCTTGGGGTGCGCCTTTTCAAAGGCGTTGACTACCTTCTTCTCGATCGCGCTGCCCGGCACCTGGTTGAAGTGTGTCAGGTACGTCAACGTGGCCGCCCCATTGGGATCCCCGCTGCCGCCTCCCCCGCCACCGCAGGCCACGACGGTCAGTAATAGCGCGCTGCCCAACACCGCCGCCCGGAACGCCAACCTACCCCGTCTGGAATACATAATCCGTACCTCCTAATGCTGGGTTTATGTGGCTGCGCCGACGCGACGGAGGACCCGACCCGCTCGGTCACCGGTGTGCGCGCCTTCGGTCACGACTACCACTCCGTTCACTGTCACCAGTCGAATGCCGCGCGGATAGACCGCGGGTCGCTCGAACGTGGAATCGCTGGCCAAGTTGGGAAAGTCGAATACGACGAGGTCGGCGAAATAGCCGGGTTCGATGCGGCCGCGTTGTTTCAGGCCGAATCGCTCGGCCGGCATCCCCGACATCTTCCGGATTGCCTCTTCCAACGGAAGAATTCCCCGTTCCCGGACGTGGTGGGCGAGGTATTCGATGTGTCCGCGATACGGCAGCGGACTGACAGTCGCCTCGCTCAGCGGACCGTGATCGACGCTGGTGTACGCATCCACGCCGAGCGCGAACAGTGGATGGGTGATCGTCTGGGCCAGGTGCTCCTCGGTAAACAGCTCGCCCACCAATAGCAGATCGCCCATTTGCGGGCCGGCCGCCTGCAGTATGTCGAGGTAGCTGTCCCAGACGTCCTGGCGACGCATTGCCGCGATTTCCGGGAACGTCTTGCCGGCGAGCTCTGGGAACTGCGGGCTGTTCTGCAGCCGAACCCGCTCCCACTGTCCCTTGTGGATGAAGCGCCAGTAGCGGTCGCATTCGGTCCGCAGCCGGTTCCGCAGCGAAGGCTCGGCCAACGCCTCCGCCACTGCCTCGTATCCGTGGTCGATGAGCCAGGTCGGCAGAATCCCGGTCATCATTCCCAGACCGTGCCGGAACGGCGTCGCGTCGGCTTGAATGTCCATCCCGGACTCGCGGGCGGCCATCATCAATTCGACTGCTCGTTCCCAGCCGTGCGGCGGTGCATTCGTGTCGTGGCGGACGTTCAGGTGTGAGATCTGGCCGGCCAGGTTTCCTGCGCGGGCAATGGCCAGAAATTCCTCGACCGACTCCACAATACCCACATCCCGGTTGCGGACGTGGCTGGCGTACATGCCATCGAACTCGCCGACCACCGCGGTCAGCGCCCGCAGTTCGTCGGTCCCGGCGAACGCGCCCAGGCTGTATTCCAGCCCGGACGAGAGCCCCAGCGCGCCAGCCTCCATCGCCTCCCGGGTCAGGTCGGCCATAATGCGTGACGCATCGTCATCGACCCAGCCGCCGCTCACCCCGGCGGCGGCCCTGATCGTGCTGTGACCGACGAAGAACGCCAGATTCTGCGTGATCCCGCCCGCTTCCACATCGGACAGATAATCGCCGAAAGTGCCCCAGGTTATCGGTTGGTCATAGCCGAACAGGCGCATGCGACCGGCGACGAACTCGGCCGACGCCGCGGTGACCGGCGCATTCGTGATACCGCAGTTGCCGACCACCTCGGTGGTAACGCCCTGCCGGATCGTGCTGTGGGCCTCGCGGTTGACGTGCAGGGTCCAGTCCGAATGACTGTGCGGGTCGATGAAACCGGGCGACACGACCAGGCCGGTGGCGTCGAATTCTTCGCGGGCGGGACCGACCGTTCCTATTTCGACAATGCGATCACCGGCCACGCCGACACCGACTCGGCGCCCGGCCGCACCCGTGCCATCGATGACCAACCCGTTCCTGATCGCCAGGTCCAGCACGAGCGGACTCCTACTCGTGGTCCGGCAACGAGGCCAGAACCTTCGTCAGCGCGTCGGCCACCTGCTCGGCTTGCGATTCGGTCAGCTCGGGACTGACGTCGAGATGGACCGCGCGCTCAAGCAGGGCCAGCGTTTTCGGGCACATTTCGCGGTCGTACTTCACCTCACCGGCAACCAGATCCCACGGCGTGCGGGCGGCGGACGAGCGCTTTTGCAGCACCGGAGTCCAGTGGTAGGAGACGTGATAATCGGAACGGTCGCGGTCGAAGAGCACCGAAGCGTGGGCACCTTCGGCCGAGAGCGCGGTCGCGATGTGGTGGGCCGACTCGGCGTTATTAGCGAAAAGAACCAACGCGATCGCCGCGTCGCCGGCGTCGTCGGTCAGCCGCCGGAACCGGATTCCCTTGTCGCGCGCGACATCCGCGATCGCGGACTTTATTGCGGCCTTCCGCGCCCGCATTGTAGCCAGAATGTCCTGCAGCCGGCCCAACTGCGCGACGGCAACCGCGCCCTGCAGTTCTGACATCCGACAGGTGATGCCAACAAAGGCGTCCTCAGGCTCGACGCCACTGCGTTGGCTGGCTGCCACGTCGTGATACATCGTGGCACGTTGATACAGCCGCGGGTCGTTGGTCGCGATAACGCCGCCCTCGCCGCAAGTCAGAATCTTATTGAACTGCAGGCTGAATGCCCCGACGTCGCCGATCGTGCCGAGCCGGCGTCCTTTGTACGAGGCCCCGAAAGCCTGCGCAGTATCCTCAAGCACCCGTACCTCGTGTCGCCCGGCGACGGCCAACAATGCGTCCATGTCGGCCGGAGCGCCGCGCATATGGACCGGGATGATCGCCTTGGTGCGGGCGGTGACTTTCTCTTCCACGTCCGCCGCGTCCAGAGTCAACGTGTCGTCTACTTCAGCCACGATGGGAACCGCCCCCATCGACGTAACCGCTGCGGCGGAAGCGATCCACGTATAGGCCGGCACGATGACCTCGTCGCCCGGACCGACGCCGAGCGCGGCCAGCCCGCCGGTCAATGACGTCGTCCCCGAGCTGACGGCGACCGCGTGCGCGACCCCCATAAGTTTTGCAAATGCCTGTTCGAATTCGGCCACTGTGGACGGACCTTCGGTCGGTCCGTAATAGCGGAACAGCCGTTTGCTGTCCAGCACCCGCAGCACAGCCTGCTTTTCTTCCTCGCCGATCCGCATTCCCCCCGGGTACATCGGCGGAAGTGGGTCACGGACCGCGGCAGTCCCCCCATCGATGGCAAGCCGTTGCGTTGCAGCTGTCGAGGACAACGTTCGCTCCTTCTCTTGAACCTTCGACGGATGTACTGAATGGGCGTTGGTCATAGCGCGGCGCCTCGTAGGCACCACCAAGCACGAATTTCCGGGTGACGACCCCGGCGCCCGCTCAGACCGGAGGATCACCCCGACCGAACGGCCTGCGCGGCTGTGGCATCGGACTTGTACCTGCGGAGATGATAGAGAATCGATAACCGATAGTCAATCGGAACCGGCTCGCGGTCTTGAGGTTTCCGCGCCGCGACCTCGGCGTGGAGTACGCGATGGTCGCGCAGCGGTCGTGCAAGCACGCCTGCCGGAGAAGTCTGATAGCGCATCTCCGCTGGCTTCGGAAATATCGGGGCGTCAAAGAAGAAGGCGCACCAGGAGCCGATCCGGGTTTATCCGAAATCAGCTAGCAATTGAGCATTAGGCCAGCGATCGGCCGATCGCTTTCGGTGGCCCAAGAGAAAGACCTGCCGGCCGAGGTCCTCGTGTGCGTCGAGAGCTGATAGTACTGCGACATGCGCTCCACTGATCCGATGTCGATGTGGCTGGCCGCCGCGCGGGTGCGTGGCGATGTGGTGCCGGCTCGGGCACAGATGGCTACGACGCTGGGTTTCCACATCATTCTCGCTTGTCTGGGTATCGCGCTGCCGACGATCGTGTTGTTGGCCGAGTTCATCGGTCTTCGGCGGCACGATGCCATCGCATTGCGGCTGGCTCGGCGCTGGTCGCAGGCGATGGGCGTGCTGGTTGCGGTCGGCGCGGTGACCGGCACGGTCCTGTCGTTCGAGATGGGACTGCTATGGCCCGGGCTGATGGGGCGTTACGGCGCGGTGCTGGGGTTTCCCTTCGGGGTCGAGGGCATTTTCTTCTTTCTGGAGGCGATATTTGCCGGAATCTATTTGTGGGGTTGGAAACGACTGCCGCCTTGGGCGCACTTCTGGAGCGGCATACCGATCGCGATCAGCGGCATATTCGGCGCAATGTCCGTGGTGGCAGTCAATTCGTGGATGAATCAGCCCGGCGGATTCACCCAGCGAAACCGCCGGATCACTTCCGTACACGTGTGGCAGGTGTTTTTCAATCACGCAACCCCGTACGAGATGCCGCACATGATTCTGGCCGCCTATATGGTGTCCGGGTTCACCGTGGCTGGCGTCTATGCGGCCGGTATCCTGCGTGGCCGCCGGGACCGCTACCACTACACGGGGTTCGCAATCGGGTTCGTGCCAGCGGCGTTGCTGTCCCCGTTCCAGATCTTCGTGGGTGACACGGCCGCCCGGGCGATCGCGCATGACCAGCCGGTGAAATTCGCGACGATGGAGTACGTCCCGACCACAGCCCGGCACGTGCCGGAGTGGCTGGGCGGCATCTACATCCACGGGCGCATCTACGCCGGGGTGAAGATCCCCTGGCTGGACTCGCTGCTGGTCGGGTTCGCGCCCGGCACGCGGGTTACCGGCTGGGATGTTGTTCCACCGCCACAGCGGCCGCCGGCGATCTCGCTGATCCACCTGGCCTTCGACATCATGGTGGGCCTGGGAACCTTGCTGCTGCTGGTCGGGCTGTGGGCGCTGTATGAGTGGTGGCGCCGCCGGCAGCTGCCGCCACAACGGCTGTTCTGGGCCGCCGGCGCACTCAGCGGCGTGGCCGCGATCGCGGCGATGGAGAGCGGCTGGGTGGTCACCGAGGTGGGCCGGCAGCCGTGGGTGGTGTATCGGTTGCAAACCACGGCTGACGCGGCCACCACCAACGGCGGTGTGGTGGCCAGCCTGAGCCTGTTCATTGTCGGCTACGCGATCCTCGGCGTCGCGACCATCGCGATCCTGCAGATGTTGGCTCGACGCTGGCGCCGTGGTGACGTCGACGAGACCGCTGTTCCGTACGGGCCACCACCGGCGCCTGTCCACAAGGGAGAGTCGTGATGGCCGCCGCCGTCGGCGGAATCCTGCTCGCCGGCATCACCTTGTACGCCGTTTTGGGTGGCGCCGATTTCGGGGGCGGGCTGTGGGACCTGCTTGCCGGCGGCGACCGCCGGGGCCGGGCCGCCCGTCGGCTTATCGACGAGTCGATCACCCCGGTATGGGAGGCCAACCACGTCTGGCTCGTCTTCGACCTGGTAATCTTCTGGACCGCGTTCCCGCACGCCTTCGCCGCCGTGATGACCGCGCTGGCGTTGCCGCTGTGGCTCGCGGTCGCCGGAATTGTGCTGCGGGGTTCGGGCTTTGCGTTCCGTAAGGAAATTACCCGGCTGTCCTGGCAACGCGTTACGGGGGCGACGTTCGCTTTTTCCTCACTCATTACGCCGTTCTTCATGGGTACGGTGATCGGCGCCATCGCGACCGGTTCCGTCCCCGCCCGCGCCTCCCACGCCAGCACGGCCGCCTGGACCAGCGCGACGGCGCTGCTGGCTGGGTTCCTGTTCGTCGCCGCCTGCGGCTACCTGGCCGCCGTTTACCTGGTCGGTGAGGCTGCGCGGCGCGGCGAGCGCGCCCTGCAGACGTATTTCACCCGGCGGGCCCAGACCGCCGCTGTCGTGGCCGGCGCGTTGTCACTGGCGCTGCTCGCCGAACTACACAGTGCCAACCCAGAACTGTACGACCGGCTCACCGGTCGGGCGCTGCCGCTCGTTGTTGTGGCCGGAGTCTGCGGCCTGGCCATCGTCGCGTTATTGGCCCTGCGGCGACTGACGGGGGTTCGGGCCGTAGCCGCGCTCGGAGTTGCCGCGGTTGTGTGGGGCTGGGGAGTGGCCCAATACCCGGTCCTGCTGCCTGGCACTCCGCTCACTCTGAACAATGCCGGCGCGCCGTACGACGTCATGGTCGCGATCGTCCTTTTGTTTATCGTCGCCGCCGCGCTGATCGGACCTTCCTTTATCCTGCTTTACCTTCTACAAAGCCGAACCCTGCTGACAGACACAGCCGAACCCGACATGCCGCCGGCCGGAGACGGCCCACAACCTCCCCGCGCCTGACCCAACCTCACTCGCCTGCTTAGCACGCGGAGACGGGCACCATGTCGGGCCGATCGGTAGCGCGTGACGTCTACATAGGTCTTCGCTGTGCCCGGCGTGGTCCGCGGCTGCTGCTCGCTGACCGTAGAGCCGCATAATCGTTCTCAAGGTGCCATGCGGCTAGAGGACGCTGTTGCACAAAACAGCGCCACACCACGGAAACTGGTGACCCCAGTCTCCGCGCGCGACATGCTGGCTGACCGGCCTGTCTTAGCTAGACGGCTCACAGCGCAGCACGCGAGGGTCTGGCCCCGGTTTGGTTGACTCCTTACCTGCGATGATGAGGTCGTCGCTGGAAGGATCTGGATCGTGCCTACCCCGTATCCGCCGGAGTTCCGCCGTGATGTGGTCGCGGTTGCCCGTCAGGGTGATCAGTCCCGGGCCCAGGTGGCTCGTAGTTTCGGGATTTCTGAGTCGTGTTTGGCGCGGTGGCTGCGTATCGCCGACCGTGAGGACGGCAACGAGCCAGCACCTGTGAAGCCGGCCGATGACGCCGAGGTTCGCCAGCTGCGCCGCCGGAATAAGCAGTTGGAGCAGGAGAATGAGATCCTGCGCCGTGCGACGGCTTATTTCGCGCGCGACACCCTCCCAAAATGATGTTCCCGCTGGTCCTTGACCTAGCCGCAGACGACATTCCTGTCGCGGTGACCTGCCGGGTGATGGGTTTCTCCAAACAGGCGTTCTACCAGTGGCGCAAGCAGCCGGTCACTGATCGGGACTGGGATGACGCGCACCTGATCAACGCCGCGATCGACATCCACCACGATGACCCCGAGTTCGGTTACCGGTTCATCGCCGACGAATTAGCCGGCGCCGGCATCACGGCCGGACGCAACCGGGTGGGCAGGCTCTGCACCCAGCAACGCTTGTGGTCGACCCACGCGCGCAAACGCGGCCTGAACCGCAAGCCGGGCCCACCAGTGCATGAGGATCTGGTGGAACGCCGATTCGGTGCCGAGCGGCTGAACCAGCTGTGGTTAACCGACATCACCGAGCATCCCACTGCCGAAGGGAAGCTTTACCTGGCCGCGGTCAAAGACGCCTGCTCTAACAGGATTGTCGGCTACTCGATGAGCGATCGGATGACCGCACAGCTCGCCGTGGACGCCCTGGCAGGCGCTTGCGCATTGCGACGACCGACCGACACGATCGTCCACTCCGATCGAGGCAGCCAATTCCGCTCCCACGCCTACGTTCGCGCCCTACGCGATCACCGCCTGCTCGGGTCGATGGGACGAGTCGGAGCCTGCGCCGACAACGCCGCCATGGAATCCTTCTTCTCGCTGCTGCAGAAGAACGTGCTCAACCGCCGCCGCTGGCAAACCCGCCAACAATTGCGCCTGGCGATCATCACCTGGATCGAGAACACCTACCA
>JBEDUI010000095.1:0-15885 GCA_040414495.1 Mycobacteriales bacterium | reverse complement strand
CTGTCAGGCAACGTCCTTTTTCAGAGGGCTCCAGACCTTTGCGTTGAGTTGACCGAAGAGGCCGGGCTTCCGGTCGCGGAGACGCCCCTGGCACTATCGGGGCCATGTCGCCGAAGCCGTCGCCCCGACCAACCCTGCTCGCGTGCCTCGGCGCGGTCGCGCTCACCGCGGCGGCCTGTACCAGCAACGGCTCGGACGGCAGCGTGCAAGCCACCAATACCGCCCGGTCTTTCCTGCAGTCGTGGTCTTCGGGTCAATACGCGCAATCGGCCGACCTGACCGACAACAGCAAGGCGGCCGCCGCCGCGCTGCAGGCAGCCAAGACCGACCTCGACGCGACCAAGGTGACGTTCGAGGCCGGCAAGGCAAAGGTGAGCGGCGATGAGGCCACGGTCGACTTCGGCGCGCACTGGACCCTGAGTGGGGTCACCAAGCCGTGGAGCTACAGCGGCATGATCGGGCTGCGTAAAACCAAGGCCGGCAAATGGCAGGTCAAGTGGGCACCGGCGGTCGTGCACCCGAAGCTGAAGGCCAGCGAGCACCTGAATGTCACCCGCGCCCTGCCCGACCGCGCGCCATTGCTCGACGATCACGGCAAACCCCTGTTCAGCAAGGTTTCCGTCGTCACGGTCGGCATCGAACCCAAGCTGGTCACCAATCTGAACAGCCTGGCGAACACGCTCGCCCACACCTTGCAGGTCAGCGCCTCGGACATCGTGACCTCGGTCAAGGCGGCCAAGCCGACCGAGTTCGTTCCGGTAATTACGCTGCGCCAGCCGGCGTACGAGAAGGTCCGGTCCAAGATTCACGACCTGCCCGGCACCGTTTTCCAGACCGGGACACGCGACCTGGCCCCGACGGCGCAATTCGCCAAGCTGCTGCTCGGCTCGGTCGGCCCGGCCACCGCTGATGTGCTCAAAGATCTCGGCCCGGGCTACCTGTCCACCGACCAGGTCGGCATTTCCGGAATGCAGGCGGCCTACAACAAGCAATTGACCGGTCGGGCCGGCGTGACGATCAGCGCGACCGCGAGCAAGTCCGCACCGGGCGACGCCGAACCGGGCGGGACTTCGGACCAACGCAAGAGCACGACCCTGGCCAAAATCCCTGGTACGCCGGGCACTCCGGTGCAGACCACGCTCGACGTAGCGACCCAGAACGCGGCCGACGAGGCGCTGGCGAATGTCAAGCAGCAGGCCTCGATCGTCGCCATCCAGCCTTCGACCGGGGCGATTCTGGCGGTGGCCAACAGCCCGTCGACGACGTACAACATCGCGCTGCAGGGCCAATTCCCGGCCGGCTCGACGTTCAAGATCGTCACCAGCACGGCATTGCTGGAAAACCACCGCGTCGCGTCGAATGCGGTCGTGCCGTGCCCGGGCCAGATCACCGTGTACGGCAAGGTATTTCACAACGAGAATTCGTTTGATCTGGGCAATGTGCCGCTGCAGACGGCATTCGCGCATTCCTGCAATACGTCCTTCACGCATTTGTCGACAAAAATGAGCGCGACCGACGAGCCGCGGGCGGCCAGCCAACTCGGCGTCGGCGCCGGCTGGGCACTGGGAGTCGACTCGTTCTCCGGCTCGCTGCCGACGCCCAAGGACGCGGCCGAAAAGGCGGCCGACGCGATCGGTCAGGGCAAGGTGCTGGTCAGTCCGTTCACGATGGCACTGGTGGCGGCATCGGTGGCGCACGGGTCGACGCCGGCGCCGTCGCTGATCGCCGGCCACCCGGCCCGCGCCAAGAACCAGCCGGGCCAGGTGCCCGAGTCGGTCCTCACCGCGCTGCGGTCGTACATGCGGGCCGTGGTCACCGAGGGCACCGCGACCGGACTGGCGAACGCGCCCGGCGGTCCGGTGTCGGGCAAGACCGGGACCGCGGAGTACGGGACGGCCAAACCGCCGCATTCGCACGCCTGGTTCGCCGGTTACCAGGGCGATCTGGCCTTCGCGGTGTTCGTTCAGGGCGGCGAATCCAGCGCGACGACCGCGGTGCCGATCTCGGCCGCGTTCCTGCGCGCTCTGCACGGCTGAGCCGCAGCGCACATCGCTTACGCAGCCGCGGTTTCCTTCTGGGCCGATGTCGGCTGCTGGGTGGGGATGCGTCGGGAGAAGGACAGCCCCAGCAGGGTGATACCGGCCAGGCCCGCCAGTGCGATCTGCAGTCCATGCAGGCGGGCGTCCTGGTTCTCGGCGAGGATCGCGTCGGCCGCCCCATCGCTCACGCCGGCCTTCGACAGGGCCTTTTGCAGGTCGGCGTCAGATACGAACGGAACGCCACCGGCAAGCTTCGTAGTGGCTTGTTGGCGCACCTGCGGCGGGACGGCCGGGTTGTTCTCGATGCCATTCAGGAACGATGTGGTCAGCGCCGCGATAAGCAGTGAACCGGCCAGCGCTGTGCCGATCGAAGCGCCGAGATTGGTGCCGGTGTTCTGCAGCCCACCCACGGCCGGGCTCTGCTCGTCGGGGACCGCCGAGACCGTGACGCTGCCCAGTTGGGAGGCGAGTGCGCCAATTCCGAGACCGGCCAGCAGCAACGGAACGGTGACGATCTCCGCTCCGGCGTGGACATCGATGCTGGCCAGCAGGGCGACAATGCCGGCGAACATGGCCAACAGACCGGCCCGCACGACCAGGCGTGGCGAAATGTGCGGGAAGAACCGGGGCACGCCGATGGCAGCGATCAACAGCGTGACCGAGAGCGGCACGATCCGGACGCCGGTCTCGATCACCGATAAACCCAGCGCGACCGACAGATACAGCGGGATCGTAAAGAACAACCCGGCCTGGATCAGGAACTGGAAGAAGAACATCAGCAGCCCGCCGGTCAGCTGCCGGTTGCCGAACATCGACAGCTGAACCAGCGGCTCGCCCCCGCGTCGCTCGACGTGATGCTCCCACTCGGTGAACAGCCACATCACCAGCCCGCCGGCCAGCATCAGCACCAGAGTCAGGGAAAGGCCCAGGACTGAGGGGCTGTCCGCCTTGGCCCGGACCCAGCCCCATTCGCTCGAACGCAGGATCCCGAAGACCGTCAGCCCCAGTCCGAGCGCGGACAACAGCGCGCCGATGATGTCCAGCCCCGGCGCCGCCTCAAGGGGCGTGTCCTGCACCTTGCGGGCCAGGATGAGGATCGCCGCCACGATCAGTACTTCCCCGACGAAGACGTACCGCCACGACAGATACGTGGTGAACAGGCCCCCGATCAGTGGCCCGACCGCGACCGCGACGGCTCCGGCCGCCATGACCAGGCCGTACGCGCGCGGCCGGCCCTCAGCGGCGAAGTTGCCGGCGACCAGCGCCACGATCGCCGGCAGGATCAACGCCGCCCCGATGCCCTCCAACACCGACCAGCCGAGGATCAGCACGGGCAGATTCGGCGCCAGCGAGGTGAGGAGCGAGCCGGCGCCGTAGATGACACATCCGATCGCGAACGCCCGCTTGCGCCCGATCAGCGTCCCGACCTTGCCGCCGGGAATCATCAGCATCGCCATCACCAGGGTGTAGAGGGTGATGGCGGTCTGGATCCCGGTCACGGTCGTGCCGACGTCCTTGGCCACGGTCGCGATGGATACGTTCATGACTGAGCTGTCGAGGGTCATGAGGAACTGGCCGGACGCGAGCGTGAGCAGGACGACGCCGGTGCCCTGACCAGTGCGGCCCCCGACCCGCCGAGCGGTCATGCACGAACGGTAAGCCCGGGTCCGTCGATACGAATGGCAAAGCGCGAGATCGATGCAGAGGCGGTCGCACAATGTCGGTCCGGCACGGTAGGAATGCCGCGTGGCGATCAAGGCAGTGATCTTTGACTGGGGCGGCACGCTGACCCCGTGGCACACCGTGGACTTCGATGCGGCCTGGCATGCGTACGCCCGGAGCTACGCACCGGAGCGGGCGGCCGAGCTGGCGGCGAAGCTGGTCGAGGCCGAACGGCTGGTCTGGTACCGCTCCCGCGACCACCAGCAAAGTGGCCACCTCGATGACCTGCTGCGCGGGGTCGGCGTGACGCCGGAGGGCCACCGACACGAGCAGGCGATCGCGGCCTACCTGGATTTCTGGGAGCCGCACACGTATCTCGATCCGGACGCGCCCGACCTGTTTACCGCGCTCAAGGAACGCGGCCTGCGCATCGGCGTGCTCTCCAACACGATCTGGCCCAAGGCGTACCACGATGAGGTGTTCCGCCGGGACCAGGTGCTGGCGCTGCTCGACGGCGCGGTCTATTCCAGCGAGATCCGGTGGACCAAGCCGCATCCGGACGCGTTCGCCGCCGCGCTGCGGGCGATCGGCGAACCGGATCCGGCCAGCACGGTCTTCGTCGGTGACCGGCTCTACGACGACATTTACGGCGCGGCCGGAGTCGGCATGCGCACGATCCACATTCCGCACAGCGCCATCCCCGAACACCAGCGCGGCCACACCGAGGGAGTGCCGGATGCGGTCGTGCAACGTCTCGGTGAGATCACGGACGTGCTTGACCGATGGCACGATTGACACACTTATCGCGCAAAAGGGTGAAGTGAGCGCTAAGGTGGCCCGCTAGTCGGAGACGTTGATCACGCTCTGGCCTAGCCCTGAGGGACACCGAAAAAGGAGTGCCATGCTTCATCGACGAAGCGCGCTATTCGGCCCGGCGGCCATTGGCGCAACTGCCGCCGCTGGCCTGCTGGTACTTACCGCCTGTGGCGGGTCCATCGGCAACAAGTCGGACTCGGCCGGCAAGGGTCGTACGACCATCACGGTCGGCACCACCGACAAAATCATCGCGCTTGACCCCGCGGGGGCCTACGACCAGGGATCCTGGACGCCGATCCAGAACATCTACCAACACCTGATGACGGTCGAACCGGGCGCCAAAACCGCGACCCCGGACGCCGCTTCGAGCTGCAGCTTCACCTCGCCCACGACGTACACCTGCACGATGAAGCCGGGTCTGACGTTCTCCAACGGAGACCCGCTGGATGCCAAGGCTGCCGCGTTCTCCTTCAACCGGGTCGACAAAGTCAATGACCCGAAAGGGCCGTCCAGCCTGCTGACCAATATCAAAAAGGCCACCGCGCAGGGCAACAAGGTCATTCTCACGTTGGGCACGCCGGATCAGACGGTGCCGCTGTTGCTGGCCGGCGGCGAGGGCGCGCTGGTCGACCCGAAGGTCTTTCCGGAGAACAAGCTGCTCGATTCGGGCAAGGTCATCGGCTCGGGACCGTACAAAGTGGCCAAGTACGATGTCGGCTCGCAGCTCGTGCTGAGCAAGAACCCCAAATACAAGGGCTCGGACAAGCTCAACAACGACCAGGTCATCATCGTCTACAAGCAAAAGGCGTCCGACCTGAAATTGTCGTTGGAAAACGGCGATATCGACGTGGCTTACCGCACGCTCTCGCCGACCGATCTGCAGTCCCTGCAGAAGGAATCGAGCAAGGGCGTCAAGGTGGTCTACGGTCCGGGCGCGGAAATCCGGTACGTCGATTTCGACGTCACCACCCAGCCGGGTAAGCAAAAGGCGGTACGCCAGGCCGCCGCGTATCTGGTCGACCGTAAGCAGATCGCCTCGGATGTCTACGACAATTCGGTCGAGCCGTTGTATTCGATCGTGCCGACCGGCCTGATCGGCAACACCCAGCCGTTCAAGGATATCTACGGCACCTCGCCGAATGTGGCCAAGGCCAAGGCGATGCTCAAGGCCGCGGGCGTGTCGACCCCGGTCAAGATGACGCTGTGGTGGAATCCCGACCATTACGGTGAACTGTCCGGCGACGAATACGCCGATATCGCCAAACAGTTCGAGAATGGCGGGCTGTTCCAGGTCACCCGGCGCAGCGTCGACTGGAACAGCTACGACGAGGACAGCAAGAAACACGCGTACCCGGTTTACGAACTGGGTTGGTACCCCGATTTCCCCGACCCGGACGACTACCTCTCGCCATTCTTCATCAAGGGCGGTTTCAACAACACCGGCTACGACAACCCGACTCTGGACCAGATCATCAACGCCCAGCGCGGCGAAATGGATCAGAGCAAGCGGATCCAGCAGCTCTCGCAGGCGCAGCAGATCGTGGCCCAGGACGTGCCGTTGATCCCGATCTGGCAGGGCAAGCAGAACGCGGGCGTCCGATCGAACATCACCGGGGTGAAGGACACCTTCGACGCGTCATTCAATTTCCGATTCTGGTTGGTGGGTAAGAAATAGCGCATCGTCGTGGCGAAATCAGGTGGCTCGATGCGCGCCTATCTGGTGGCGCGCATTCTGCTCGTCATTCCGATGGTGTGGATCCTGCTGACGTTGGTGTTCCTGCTGTTGCGGGTGGCGCCGGGGGATCCGATCACCGCGGCATTGGGCGGCCAGTTGCCGCCGGCGGAATTGGCCCGCCGGCGGCATGCGGCCGGATTCGATCGGCCGATCATCGTGCAGTATTTCGACTACCTGCGGCAGGTTGTCTCGGGCAACCTGGGTAAGACGCAGCAGGGGGAGAGCGTCACCCACGTCGTGCTGGTGAACGGGTCGGCCACGCTGGAATTGTCGATATTCGCGCTGCTGTTCGCGTTGGTGGTGGGAATTCCGATCGGCCTGCGTTGTGGCCGGCGCCGGGACGGCGCTTTCGACACCTTCGGCCGGCTGTTCGGCATCATTACGTACGCGGCCCCGGTTTTCTTTCTCGGTCTGCTGTTCCAGCTACTGTTCACCAAGAAACTGGGCTGGCTGCCGCCGAGTGGTCAGGTCTCCTCCACGCTGCAGGCCGAGATATCCGACGGACCGCATCTGTTGTTCTTCGAAGCGCTGTTCAAGGGCGACATGACCGGACTGTCCGATGTGGTCAAACACCTGATCCTGCCGGCGGTGACGTTGGGATTGCTGATCACCGGCGTGGTGATCCGGCTGGTCCGGGTCAACGTGATCCAGACACTGCAGGGCGATTACGTCGAGGCGGCTCGGGCCCGCGGTATTCCCGAACGCCGGGTGGTGATGCGGCACGCCTTTCGTAATGCGCTGGTGCCGATCGTGACCGTCATGGGTCTGCAGGCCGCGTTATTGCTCTCCGGGTCGGTGCTGACCGAGGAAACGTTCAACTGGCCGGGTATCGGCAACCGGCTCATCCAGTATCTGCAGAATCGCGATTACCTTGCGGTGCAGGGCATTATCAGCGTATTCGCCATCGTGGTGGTGGTCGTGAGCCTGCTGATCGATATCGTGAACGCGATTCTCGACCCGAGGGTGCGGTACTGATGACAGCGAATGTCGGGTCAGCGGAGGTCGGCACCACCCAGGCGCGCGGCGGTGGCCTCACCAGACGGTTGATCGGCCCGATCCGGGAGGCGCACGGGCTGCCGAAGGTGCTGCTGTGGGTCGGCGGGGGATTGTTCGCGGTGTTCGTGATCTGCGCGATCTTCGCGCCGTGGATCGCTCCGTACAGCTTCGATGCGACCTCCTCGGGTGGCAAGCAGTTTCCCAAGTACGGCCATCCCTCGGCCGCGCACTGGTTCGGTACCAACGTCACCAACCACGACGTGCTCTCGATCGTCATTTACGGCGCCCGTACGGCATTGGAAGTCGTGGTGCTGGCGGTGTTGTTCAGCGTGATCGTCGGCGTGGTACTGGGGTTGATCTCCGGTTATTACGGCGGTTGGCTGGATCGCATTCTGGTGCTGATCATGGATGCGTTGTTTGCTTTTCCGTATTTGTTACTGGCGATCGTGGTCGCATTTCTGTTGGCCGGAAAGGTCGGCGGCGGCGTGATGACCGCGGCGCTGTCGATCACGGTGGTTTATGTGCCGCAGTATTTCCGGGTCGTACGCAACAGCGTGCTGTCGGCCAAGCAGGAGTCCTATGTGGAGGCTGCCCGGGCGTTGGGGGCACGGCCGCGCACGATCATGGGCCGCTATTTGTTCGGCAACGTCATCCAGTCGGTCCCGGTCATCGCGACCCTGAACGCGGCCGACGCGATTCTGACGTTGGCCGGTCTGGGTTTTCTCGGGTACGGAATTCAGCCCGGCGATGCCGCCGAATGGGGTTACGAACTGTCCCGGGCGGTCACCGACGCCGGCGCCGGTATCTGGTGGACCGGCCTGTTCCCGGGCCTGGCCATCGTGCTTCTGGTGGTCGGGTTGACGTTGATCGGCGAGGGGCTGAACGACATCCTCAATCCCGTGCTGCGCCGCCGGTTCGGCCGCCTGGTCGTGATGCCGGCCCGGCCGCGATCGCAGGAGGTTGCGGGCGACGTCGGAGGTGAGCGATGAGCCGGTTCGACGACGACGGTGCCGGGCCCGGCCCGGTGCTGCAGGTCGATGATCTGCGGGTCTGGTACGGCACACCACGGGGTCCGGTCCGGGCCGTCGACGGGCTGAACCTGACCGTGGCCCGGGGCGAATCGGTCGGGCTGGTAGGCGAATCCGGCTGCGGGAAGTCGACGCTGGGTCGGGGCATCGTCGGGCTGCTGCCACCGGGCACCGGGATCGATGGCGAGGTGCGTTTCGCCGATCGCAATCTGGTCGGCCTGCCCCCGGCCGCGCTGCGCGACATCCGGGGCCCGGGAATTGGCCTGATCTTCCAGGAGCCGATGACCCGGCTCAATCCGTTGCTGCGTATTTCCGACCATTTCGCCGAAACGATCCGGGCTCACGAATCGGGCGTCGGCCGCAAAGAAATCCGGGCCCGCTCGCTGGAAGCACTGCGCGGTATGGGAATTCCGCCGACCCGGTTCGACCATTATCCGCACGAATTCTCCGGCGGAATGCGGCAACGCATCATGATCGCGTTGGTCCTCGTACTGCGGCCGGCGCTGGTGATCGCCGACGAACCGACGACCTCGTTGGACGTACTGGTCGAGGCGCAGATCCTGTCGATCCTGGCCGACCTGCGGGCCAACTTCGACACCGGCCTGCTGCTGATCACCCACAACCTCGGGATCATCGCCGAGGCCTGCGACCGGGTCGCGGTGATGTACGCCGGTCGGCTGGCCGAGGTCGGGTACGCGCGCGAGGTCTTCGCTGAGCCGGCCCATCCGTACACCCAGGCGCTGCTGGCCTCCACGATCTCGCTGCGTACGACCGAGCTGAGCTACATCCCCGGTGCGCCGCCGGATCTGGCCGATCCGCCGCCCGGGTGCCGGTTCCATCCGCGCTGCCAGAAGGCGATGCGGCAATGCGCCCAGCACGAACCGATCCCGGTGCGGACGGCCTCCGGCGAGGTGACCTGCTGGCTGCACGGCCCGTCGAACGGGCAGTCGCCGGTCGACCTGGAGCCGCTGGTCCGAGAGGAGCTGCGCAGTGCCGACGAAGCCTGAGGCCTCCACCCAGTCCGGGACGCCGACCCAGCGCGACGCGCTGGTCGAGGTCCGCGACCTGCAGGTGCACTTCGCGATCCGCGGCGGCGTCCTCGGCCGGCTGGCCGGACGGTCGGTCGGCGCGGTGAAGGCGGTGGACGGGGTCAGTTTCACCTTGCACCGTGGCGAAGTACTCGGCCTGGTAGGGGAGTCCGGCAGCGGTAAGACCACCCTGTCGCGGGCACTGCTCGGCCTCGTACCGGCGACCGGTGGCAGCATCCGCTATGCCGGCACCGAAATCACCGGGCGCTCGGAACGGTCGCTGCGCCCGATGCGTTCGAAAATGCAGATGGTTTTCCAGGACCCGCACGCGGCGCTGAACCCGGCCATGGATATCGCGACCGCGATCGCGCATCCGCTGCGTATCCACGGCGCGGCAAAGGGCCGGGCCGATATCGACAATCGAGTGCGGGCGGCGTTGGAACGGGTCGGGCTCTCGCCGCCGGAACAATTCATGGCCAAATATCCCGGCGACCTTTCCGGCGGGCAGAAACAGCGCGCGGTATTGGCCCGGGCCATCATGCTCGGACCGGAATTGCTGGTAGCCGACGAGCCAGTGTCCATGTTGGACATGAGCGTACGGGCCAAAATTCTCGACCTGATGATCGAGCTGCGCCGGGCGCTGGATCTGACGTATATCTACATAACCCACGACCTGGCCACGGCGAAATTCTTCTGCGACACGATCGCGATCATGTATCTGGGCCGGATCGTGGAAATCGGCCCGGCCGAACAGATTTACGCCGCGCCCCAGCATCCGTACACAAAAGCCTTGCTGGCGGCCATTCCCGAGCCCGACCCGACCCGGGAGGTGCCGCGCAACCTGCCCCGGGGCGAGATTCCGGACGCGGCCGTACCGCCGCTGGGCTGCGCATTCCATCCGCGGTGTCCGGTGGCGTTCGACCGTTGCGGCTGGGAAAGCCGGGATTTACGAACCCTGCTCGAACAGCATTGGTTGGAATTACCGGTCGAGCAATACAACGCCGAACGCGCGGTACTCGGGGACCTGGACCGTCTCGACGCGCCGGCGACCGAGGTCGTGGTACCGGCCGCGCGGGGGCATTCCGGGGCCGACGTGGCCGACCTGCTGCGCACGGTCCGGGACGCGCACCCCGACGAGGTGTTCTGGCAGGGCGTCGCCGGAACCGAGGTGCTGGCCGACGGGGTGCGGGTGCTGTTCCACCAGGGCACCGACCCGCGGCTGCGCTCCACCAACCGCGATGGCGTACGGGCCGCCTGCCTGCTTCACGACTCCGAATAGAACGACCGCAGCCGGGCCACCTGACCGGAGCTGGAGGCGATGTCGGTCGAGTCGGCGAACTGGTCGACCGACCCGACCAGCGGCAGCCGGGATAGCGCTGGGTCGGTCAGCTCGGTCACGCAGGCATCGGCGAACCGGTCGCTCATCAGCACCTGGAACGGCCGGGTGAAGTACGGCCGGGTGCTCGGCTCGACCGGCTTGGTGGCGCCGGTCGCGTTGTGGGTCCGGGCCAGCAGCTCGTACGCCGGTACGAGCGCGGATTCCCTTGCGGCGTAGTCGGTTGCGGCGACAGCGCGCTCCAGCAGCGGCCCCAGTGCTCCGGCCAGCTCCAGCCGGGCGAAGGCGGTGCCGAACCACTTCTGGTACGGCCAATACGTGCGTTCCAGCAGAAACGCCAGCCGCATCAGTTCCCGTACGACATAGCCGGCCAGCACCCGCGAACCCAACTCGTCCCCGACCTCGGCCGTACGACCGACGAACGCCTCGACCTGCGAGATCCGGCGCCATTGGCAGGCCAGCAACCACAACCACACCTGGTCGGGGAAATAGGCCAGCTGCCGGCGGACCGCGGCCAGCTCACCGTCCGGGTCGGCGTACACCCGACCGCCGGTGACCTCCAGCAACAGCTGTTGCGGAACGATCAGCCAGTCCAGCCACGACATGCCGGCCCGCGGGTCGAACCCGAGATGCCCGGTCAGCCAGTCGCCCCAGGTGCAGACGGTGACCCGGGTGTCGGGCGTGTTCTTGTCCGAGCCGTACCGGGTCGGCCAGCCGCGGAACGTCTCCGGCAGCCGGTCGGCCACAGCGGCGCGGGCCGCCTCGACGTCGGTCGTGAACAGCTGTACCGCCGGGCCCCAGTCGTGGTCGGTCGAGCGGGCGGTGTCGTAGCCGAGCACCTCCGACCCGGCACCGATGCGGGCCGCCGCGTGCGGGATGCCGCCCAGCAACGGCGCCACGACCTCGGCGTAGAACTGCGCACTGAGCTCCAAAGCAGGTACGAATTCCGGCACCGCGTCATCGTCGTGGCGCGGCCGGTCGGCCAGCAACCCGATTTCAGGCGCCAGGCAGGGCGACCGTCCTGGGCGCACCCGAACGGGCCCGCCACTGCGTCGCCCGGACCGCCGCATTGCTTAGCCCGGCGGCGGCGAACCGGCGCAGCGACTCATCATCCGTCGCGCCCAGCAGGTAGTGCCAGGAGGCGGCCGACCGCTCCTCCAGATCGGCGGCCAACTGCAGCGCACTGGCCTGCCCGGAGACCGCGAACGGCAGTGTGTAGCCGGCATCGGCCGCGACCGGGGTGGCGCGCCGGGCCCGGATCGCGATCTGCAGCAGATCCTGCACGGCGACATGCCCGTTCTGCGCCACCCGGACCGTCGGCTGCAACGCGGTATGCACCTGACCGCCGACGACGTCGTACCCCCAGCGGACCGCGTTCTCCGCCGCCAGGACCGACTGCAGTCCGGCGACCTCGGTGCCTCGCGACGAACCCCGAGGCCGACCCGGCGCCGGCGGAGTCGTCACCGACGGCGTGGTGCCGAGCGGGATCAGGTGGCTGGCGTCGCTGGCCGCGATGCTGCCCAGCAACGCGGCGTTCGGCCGGGACGTGGTAAGGCAGTGGGCGCTGCGCCGGCTGATCGCCGCGGTCTCGGCCGCGGCCAGGGTCTGCAGGGTCGCCGCCGCGCTGGCTGGAATCGGGGTCGTTGACGACGGTCGAGGCTGGCGCTGCTTCCCGGTCGCCAGCAAAGCGGACAGCTGAGCGCCGTGGTCGGTACGAATCGGGCGCAACCGGGCGGCCAGGCTGGGATAGCGGGCGATCCCCGCGTCGTACAACGCGCACAGGTCGACCTCGGTCGCGATCTCGCCGGCCAGTGGGTTGGGAACGGGCCGGGGACTGGTTGCGTTGGCCTTCGGGCGACTCGACGTACCGGCACTGCACCCGCCGGCCGCTACGGCGGCGCAGCAGGCCAGCAGGGTCCGGCGCGTCATCGTCGACATGAGGCTTTACAGTCTGGCAGGCGCCGGCGCGATCCGGGCGGCGGGGAGCGGGCCTACGCCGGCTGGCGGCACGCCGCTGGGCGCTGCGATATCCGTACCCACGGCCGAACCGGCTACCCTCGATGCTTCGGACAATGCTGAGGACAACCGGGCCCAGCCGGAGGGCCGATGACCCGACCATCGACCGGCGCAATGGGCGATGCGCACGGGATGCCAGTATTACCAGCCCACCACACCAGCAGCAGCCACACGTAACAACGACAACTCCAGGAGGACACCGATGGGTCGCGGCGGATCGCAGGGCGCGGCGCAGCGTGAGCGTCTTACCGCGCTGATCGAGCCCGTCGTCGCCGCACGCGGATACGACCTGGAGGGTGTTTCGGTCAGCCAGGCCGGCCGGCGCAGCGTGGTCAAGGTCGTGGTCGACTCCGACAGCGGCGTCGCGCTGGACGATGTGGCCGACGTGAGCCGGGCGATTTCGGCCGTGCTCGACGACAACGACGGCTCGATGGGTCGCTCCCCGTACGTACTCGAGGTGACCTCACCCGGTGTCGACCGTCCGCTGACCGAACCGCGGCACTGGCGGCGCTCGACCGGACGGCTGGTCAAGATCACGTTAAGCGAGACCAGTGGCGCCGGAGACCTTGTCGGGCGCATTGTCGAGGCTGACGATGCAGGTGTCGATCTGGATGTCGATGGGCAGCGGCGCCGTGTCGACTATGCCGATGTGCGCAAGGCACGGGTGCAGGTGGAGTTCAACCGTCCCGAGGGAGGCCGCCTGTGAATATCGATATTGCGGCGCTACGCGCCATTGAGCGGGAGAAGGAGATCTCCTTCGACACCGTCATCGACGCGATCGAGACGGCCCTGCTCACCGCGTACCGGCACACCGATCACGCCCAGCCACACGCGCGGGTCGAGGTCGACCGCAAGCTCGGCTCGGTCACGGTCTGGGCGCAGGAGCTGGACGAGAACGGCGAGGTCGCCCGCGAGTACGACGACACGCCGTCGGACTTCGGCCGGATCGCCGCCATGACCGCCAAGCAGGTCATCCTGCAGCGGCTACGCGACGCCGAGAACGCGTTGACCTTCGGCGAATACGCCGGTCGAGAGGGCGATGTCGTCTCCGGCGTGGTGCAGCATCACGAGAGCCGGGCCGAACGCGGCATGGTTCTGGTCAGCCTGGGCAAGGTCGAGGCCATGTTGCCGGCGGCCGAGCAGGTCCGCGGCGAGCGGTACGAACACGGGTCGCGCATCAAGTGCTACGTGTTCTCGGTGAACAAGGGTTTCCGCGGACCACAGATCACGGTCAGCCGGACCCACCCGAACCTGGTGAAGAAGCTGTTCGCGTTGGAGGTGCCCGAGATCGCTGACGGCACGGTCGAGATCGGCGCGATCGCCCGCGAAGCCGGACACCGTACAAAAATTGCGGTACGAGCGACGACCCCCGGCGTGAACGCGAAGGGCGCGTGCATCGGTCCGATGGGCGCCCGGGTCCGTAACGTCATGTCGGAGCTGAACGGCGAGAAGATCGACATCGTCGACTTCTCCGACGACCCGGTCGAGTTCGTCGGCAGCGCGTTGTCGCCGGCCAGCGTGATCAGCGTCGAGGTGGTCGACGCGGAGGCGCGAGCGGCCCGGGTCGTCGTACCGGATTTCCAGCTGTCATTGGCGATTGGCAAGGAAGGTCAGAACGCGCGCTTGGCCGCGCGGTTGACCGGGTGGCGCATCGACATCCGCAGCGACAATCCGGCCGGACCGCAAGCCTCGCCGGCGCCGGCCGGGTCGGCTCCACCGCGGGGTGGCGGACGGCCGGGATCGGCATTGGGCGGTCGCGGCGCGCCTTCGGGCGGCTCCGCCGCGCATGATCACGCATCGCCGCGTTAGACTGTGCACGGTCCGTCGGGCGTCGCTGGAATGTGGCGCGGGTGAAGTCTGTTCCGATTCGTACCTGTGTCGGGTGTCGGCAGCGCGCGATGGCCACCGAGTTGCTTCGTGTCGTTGTGGTCGAGGGCGTGCTCGTTCCTGACCCGCGACGGCGGATGCCGGGTCGCGGTGCTTGGGTGCACCTCGATACGACATGCGTCGACCTCGCGCTCCGGCGTCGGGCATTCGCCCGGGCCGCCCGCGTGGCGCAGGTGCCCGATCCGTCCGTGCTCAGTGAGTACGTCGCGGGCCGGCGAAGCGGTCTCGGTACGTGAACACACCCAACCCGGGTGTGTCGGGAAAAGGTAGGTCGATCCGGATGAGCCGGCAATGAAGCGTCAGCGATGAACATGCTGTCCAGCTAGCTAACGAGGTCGAGCGGTGCCCCGCCGGCCTCGAGACGAGGAGTCCAGTGGCAGGCAAGGCCCGCGTACACGAGCTCGCCAAAGAGCTCGGTGTATCCAGCAAGGTCGTACTGGCCAAGCTCAAGGAGCTTGGCGAATTCGTGAAGAGCGCGTCCTCGACGGTGGAGCCGCCGGTGGCGCGCAGACTGCGGGAGAGCTTCCCGCAGCAGGGCTCTGCTGCGAGCCCGAGCAAGAACGGCGCGGCCAAGAGCGCGCCGGCAAAGAAGGCAGCACCCAAACCAACACCCCCGGCTCCGGCCGCCCCGTCGCCCGCGGCGCCTGCCGCCAAGCAGACCCCGGCACCGGCCGAGCCGGCTACCCCGAGCATGCCCGCGCCCAAGCCCGGACCAGCGCGTCCGGCCCGGCCAGCGGCCGATTCCCGGCCCGCGGCTGATTCGCGGCCGGCGGCTGATTCCCGGCCGAGCACCCCGCCGGCGGCACCGCCGACTCCGGGTCCGCGGCCGCAGCCCGGTCCCGGTCGTCCGGGCCCGGCTTCTGGTGCCCGGCCCGGCCCTGGTGGTGCTCGTCCCGGTTCTGGTGGCGCGCGTCCCGGTCCAGGCTCGGCCGGTCGTCCCGGCCCTGGTGGCGGCGGTCGTCCGTCCCCTGGTACGCCCGGCATGCCGGCGCGTCCCGGCCCACGTCCGGGCAACAACCCGTTCGGTGTCGGCGGCGGTAGTACGCCCAATTTGCCGCCCCGTCCGGCGGCCCGGCCCGGTCCGCCCAGCGGTCGTCCCGGTCCCGGTGGCGGTTCCGGCGGACCCCGTTCTGGCGGCCCGCGTCCCGGTCCTGGTGGCCCCCGGCCCAACCCCGGCATGATGCCGCCGCGGCCGGCTCCCTCCGGCGGCCCGTCGCGCGGTGGCCCGGGCGGCGGTCGCGGTGGTGGCGGCGGAGGCGGCGGCTTCCGTGGCGGCCCCGGCGGTGGCGGCGGTGGCGGCGGCTTCCGTGGCGGCCCCGGCGGTGGCGGTGGCGGCGGTGCC
>JBEDUI010000094.1:0-3752 GCA_040414495.1 Mycobacteriales bacterium | reverse complement strand
CGTCCAACTCGGCCGCCAACACCTCGCGCAGCGGCGGTACGACCTCATCGGCGACGTAACCCAGCGGGCGTACCGACACCATCCATTGTGCCGGCACCGACCACCGCACGCCGGCCAGCTCAGGCCGCTCGAACGCAGCCAGCGTGGCGCACACGTCGGCCGGCGGCCAGGTCGCGATGAAAAGTCGGGCCATCGGACTCAGCCTGGCACGCGCATCGCCGAATTGGCCGCTATCGGACCGATACGCGGCCGGAGCCGGTCAAGCGACACCGGGCGTGCCGTACCGATTTCGGCCCTTTTTTAACGGCTCGCTCCCAGCGCTGCCATTTAGAATGATCGACGGTGTCGCACAACCGATAAAAGCGAAATACCCGGGAGGGGCATCGAGCATGAGAGCGTTCGTCGTCACGCGTTCCGGCGCCGGGGACGTGCAGGACGTCGCCCCACCCACACCCGCCGAAGGTCAGGTCGTGGTCGATATCGCCCGCGCCGGCGTATGCGGCACCGACGTCGGGATCTTCCACAGTGCTCACCGCAGCCACCAAGCGCGGCTGGGCCATGAATGGTGCGGCACGATCAGCGAGCTCGGCGACGGGGTCGACCCGGCCTGGCTCGGCCAACGCGTCACCGGCGACACCATGCTCGGCTGTGGTCGCTGCCGGCGTTGCCAGGACGGTCGGCATTACGTCTGCGAGGAACGGTACGAGATCGGCGTTCGCCGCGGCTGGCCCGGCGCTTTCGCCGAAAAACTGCTGGTCCCGGCGACCGCGCTGCACCGGTTGCCAGACGCGGTCACCGACGAAATGGGCGCACTGGTCGAACCGGGCGGGAATGCCTACCGGGCCGTCGAAGCCAGCGGCGCGGCCACCGGCCTTCGCATTCTGGTACTCGGTCCGGGCACGATTGGCCTGCTGTGTACGGCATTCGCGCTCGCCGCCGGCAGCGAGGTGCACGTACTTGGCCTCACCGAATCGTCGCTGGCGCTCGCCCGCAAGCTCGGGGCGCACGGCGCCTGGACCCGCGACCAACTGCCGGATCTGCCCTGGGACGGGGTCATCAACGCCACCGACGATGCCTCGATGCCGCAGTTCGCACTCGATGTGGTCGAGCCCGGCCGGCGCGTGGTGTTTATCGGGTCGGCCCATGCGCCCAGCCCGGTTGATGCCCGGTCGTTCATGGGCAAATCGGTGACCGCGGTCGGAATTCTCGGCGGCTCACACGGTTTGGCGCCGACCATTGCCGCCTACGAATCCGGTGTGGTCAATCCGCTGCCGTTGGTATCGACGACGGTCGGGCTGGGTGAGCTCGACGATGTGCTGGCCCGGCGCATTCCGCCACTGTCGAGCGGTACGAAGGTTCTGGTCGACCCGACCCGCTGATCCGTCCACATGGGATCGTCCATATAGGAGTGCTGTTCGCATGAGAATTGCCGCATTCCCCAAGGGTCTGCTCGACGCCATGGTCATCGAGCGCACGATGACGGTATTCGAATGGATCGATCAGGCCCGTACGCTCCCGGTCGACGGCCTGGAATTACATACCGGCTTTTTCTGGGACGCCTCACCCGCGGGCATCGACCGGGTCGGCGAGGCGCTGCACGAGGCCGGGTTTCAGATGCCAATGCTCTGTGCCGCACCGGATTTCACCAACCCGGACCCCGATCAGCGTAAGCGCGAATTCGACTACGAAGCCGAAATGATCGATGTCGCCGCGCGATTGGGCGGCCCGGGGGCGTCCTGTCGGGTATTGAGCGGGCAGGCCCATCCGGGCTTGGATCCCGAGCAGGGCCTGGACTGGGCCACCGACGCCATTACCCGGTTGATCCCGATCGCGCGGGAACACGGCGTAACCCTGTCGTTGGAAAATCATTACAAGGCTGACGGCTGGCTCTATCCGGAATTCGCCCAACGGGCCGAACTCTTCTTCCAACTGCTGGACCGGATCCCCGAGCGAGTGCATTTCGGCGTGCAGTACGACCCGTCGAACGCCATCGTGGCCGGCGAGGATTCGGTCGATTTCCTGGAACGGGTCATCGACCGAGTGGTCACGATGCAGGCGTCGGACCGCTTCCTCGCGCCCGGTACGGATTTGGAGTCACTGCGCCAGGCCGACGGCACGCTGGGGTACTCACCGAATCTGCAACACGGCGTGATCGGGCGTGGCCTCAACGACTACGACCGGATCTTTTCGATCCTCGTCGACGCCGGCTATGACGGCTGGATCAGCATCGAGGACGGCGTCAACAGTCTCGAGGAAATGCGCGCCTCGGCCGAATTCCTGCAGCGTGCCCGGGAGCGCTGGTTCGGCGGCTCAACCGCGGTGAACGTACGACATCACGAAGCAGCCCGAACAGCACAACAACACTAGGGAGAGCTACGGAATGAGCACCTCGATCAGAGGATTGCGGCGCGACCAGCTGACCCGCGGAATTGTGCAGATTTCGCTCGATCTGGCCACTGTGGACGATGCGTTGCGGCTGGCCGCGATCGCCGTCGAGGCCGGCGCGGACTGGCTGGAGGCCGGTACGCCGTTGGTGATGTCGCAGGGAACGCGGGCGATTCGGGCGCTGCGTAAGGAATTCCCGGACCACCCGATCGTGGCCGACCTGAAGATGATGGACGGCGGCTACGGCGAAAGCAGCCTGGTGGCCGACGCCGGCGCCAATGCGGTCGTGGTGATGAGCCGTTCACACGACGCCACGATCGAACGGGCCGCGCAGGCGGCCGAGGAGTATGGCCTGCTGCTCATGGGCGACGATATGGCTGAGCCGGATCGGGTTGCCGCCGGCGTCAGGCTCGAATCCCTGGGCGTGGGCATGGTGATCCACCACATTGGACACGACCACCGCAGCAAACACCGGGCGGACAAGCTTTCGCCGCTGACCGACCTGGCCCGGATCGTCAACGCGACCACGGTGCCGGTGCAGGCGGTCGGCGGAATGAGCGTGGAACAGGCGATCGGCTGCCCGTCGTTGGGCGCCGGCGTGGTGGTATTCGGCGCGCCGCTGGTCATTGACGACGAGAATTCTTTCGCTATTCCTGAAGGCGATCTTCTGTCGGTACTGAGCAAGGCCATCGACCGGGTGCACGCGGCTGAAGTCACGTACGGCTGAACTGAAAGGGAATTCGGATGCTGATAAATCTCGAAGGTCAGGTCGCGATTGTCACCGGCGCCGGTCGCGGAATCGGCCACGACATCGTCGTCAGGTTGGCGAACGAGGGCGTCACCACGGTGGCGCTGGATGTGGACAAGGACAATCTGGACGCGCTCGGTTCGGAGTTGGCGGGTAAGCCGGCGAGCCAATTCGTCTGCGACGTAACGAATCTGGCCGGTATCCAGGAGGTCGTTCGCCAGGTCACCGAGCAGTACGGGCGGATTGACATTCTGGTCAACAACGCCGGCGTGAGCGCCGGCGGTCCGGTTGAGGACCTGTCCGAGGAAGCCTGGCGGTTCTGCCACGACGTCAACCTCAATGGCACGTTCCTCATGTGCAAGGCCGTCATTCCGACCATGAAAAAGCAGGGTTCGGGCCGTATCATCAACGCCTCGTCGTTCGCCGCGATCGTGCCGACCGTCGGTGGGACTGCGTACGGATCGTCCAAGGCGGCGGTGGCTCACTTCACCCGTGCCCTGGCCGGCGAGCTCGGGCCGTGGAACATCACCGCGAACGCGTACGCCCCAGGAATGATCCCGAGCGGGATCAACACGTTCGTCCAGCAGTCACCTGCCGAGCAGGACCGGTTGCTGGACAC
>JBEDUI010000093.1:0-41556 GCA_040414495.1 Mycobacteriales bacterium | reverse complement strand
GCGTGTCCGCAACTGGCCCGCCTCGACCCCCTGTCTCAACTCCCTGTTCACCCCGTGTCTCAAGTCCCTGTCTCACCCCGTGGCCGCACCTATCCCGGTCCGCCGCCCCCCCCGTGGCCGCGCCATCCCGCGCTCCCCCCGCTTTGTTGATCATGAAGTTCCCTGCACGACACGCCGGCGACACGCCGACATTCGTGTCGACAAACTTCATGATCGAGCCTGTTGCATAACTCCGCATGGAGGCTCGTTAGCAACACTAACGAGCGCCTCAGATGCCCCGAGACCGTTTCGCAGATCTAATCACTCAGGCGTGAGCTCGAAATTCGGCCCGGCTGCACTCGGAGATCGAGTTATGCGACAGGCTCGATCAACAAAGAGGGGGGTCAGGGCGATCGGCGGGTTCTTAGACGGGACGAGAGGGCTGCGGTTTTGACGCTGTTTAAAGGAGCTTTTAGGGAATGAGTTTTCCGGGATTGAGAATTCCGGTCGGATCGAGCGCGTTTTTGACTGCCCGTAATGCTGCTACGCCGGGTTCTCCAATTTCGGCCGGCAGAAATGTTCGGTGGTCAATTCCTACGCCGTGGTGATGGGTGATGGTGGCGCCGGCGGCGACGATTGCGTCTGACGCGGCGGCTTTGGCCCGTTCCCACTGGCCGATCGGGTCGGCGTCGTCCCGGTCGGCCAGCACGGTGACGTACAGCGAAGCGCCGGTCGGATAAACGTGCGACACATGGGTCATCACCAACGCGCGGCCGAGCGACCTGGTCAGCGCGGTCCGGATCGCCGAATGCAGTTGCGGCAATTCGGACCAGCTGGTCGCCGTTTCCAGCGTCTCGACCAGCAGTCCGACATCCAGCAGCAGATCCCGTAAATACGGTGCGGCGAACCGGTCCCGGCGCCACGCCTCGCCCGGGCCACTGCCCAGCCGCAGCCCGCCGTGGCCGGCGATTATCCCGCCAGCCAGCCGATACCGGACCGACACAATTTCCCGCCGGCCCTCCCAACCCAGAATCGCCAAACACCCGGCGCCGTGCCCGCGCGCCCGCAAATACCCCCGGGCCGCCAGCCCGGCCCCAGCCAGAGCTAGATTCGCCCGCGTTTCGTCCACATCGGACAGTCGTACGACATCGGGGGCGACACCGTCCTGCACCAGTCGGCGAATTGCCACCACGCCCGTATTGAAATCACGAAAAGAAAAGGCCTCGTACCGTTGCAGCTCGGGAATTGTCCGGACCCGCAGCCGGGCCTCGGTAATTATGCCGAACGCGCCCTCCGAGCCGAGAAAGAACTGCCGCAGATCAGGACCCGCGGCCGACCGCGGCGCCCGCCCCAACTGCACCGATCCGCGTGGGGTTGCGACACGCAACCCGAGCACCAGATCGTCAAAGCGGCCGAATCCGGTCGACGCCTGCCCGGCCGACCGGGTCGCGGCATAACCGCCGATCGTGGCGAATTCCGCGCTCTGCGGAGCGTGACCGAGGGTGAGCCCGAATTCGGCCAGCAGTTCCTCGGCCCGCGGGGTGCGCAATCCGGCCTGCAACGTTACGACCCGGGACGTGGTGTCGACCTCCAGCACCCGGTCGAGCCGGGCCAGATCAACCGCGACCACCGCGGAAAACCCGTCCCGTAAGGGTTCTACGCCACCGACCACGCTCGTTCCACCACCGAACGGGACCACCGCGACCGCGTGGTGGGCGCAGGCCAGCAGAAGGGCGGCGACCTGGTCGTGGTCGGCCGGCGTGAGTACCGCGTCCGGTGCGTCGGCAATTCCGGCCCGCCGCCGCATGAGGTCCACATAGGACTTTCCGCCGGCGTGATTCAGTCGGGTGGCGTGGTCGGTATGTACGTCGTCCGGTCCGACGATGGCGGTGAACGAGCGGCGGGCCGCGTCCGGTAGCGCGGAATCGGGCAGGACGACGTCGGCCACCCGCGGCGTCGCGCGGGCCTGCCAGCCCGTGGTCGCGGCCAGCAATCGACGCGCATCGGCCCGCAGTTCGGGCCGGGCCTGCGGGCTCGCCCAACCCCACCACGTAAGACGCCGCCCGTTTTGCTCCGGCATCGGTACAGTGTTACATATGACGTCCATCCGTCACACGGATCCGCACGCCACCCAGGGCGCGATTCTCGACGCGGCCCGGGACTCGATGCTCGCCGTAGGCGTCCGGCGGACCACGCTGACCGAGGTCGCCCGCCGGGCCGGCATCAGCCGGATGACCCTGTACCGCCGCTACCCCGACGTCACCGCGCTCTTCTCCGACCTGATGATCCGCGAGTTCGCGACCGTGCTGGCCGCCGCGACCAAGGCCGGGGCCCGGCGCCGTACCGCCCGCGGCAAGCTCGTGGCCGAGGCGGTGGCCGGCGTACGCGCACTGCATGACAACCCGCTTTTCGCCAAGGTGCTCGACCTCGAACCCGAACTGCTGCTGCCGTACGTGGTTGACCGGTTCGGCGCCAACCAACGCATGGCGATCCAGCGTTTCGTCGAGCTACTCGCGGCCGGTCACGCCGACGGCTCGATCCGCCGCGGCGAGCCGGCCGACCAGGCGCTGGCGCTGCTGCTGGTGATCCAGTCGTTCGTGCTCGGTGGCCGGGCGATGCGGGCGGAGTCCGACCCCGATCGGGTGCTGGACGAGCTGGACCGCGTACTGGACAGCTACCTGAGACCGGACCGGTCCCGGGCGATGGCCGAGGGGGTGGCATGAGCACGTCATTGTCAGCGGACCGGCGGGCCCGCGAACTCGAGGGACTCGCCGGCACTGAGGTCGTCGACCTGCTCGTGGTCGGCGGCGGCATCACCGGGGTTGGCGTCGCGCTGGATGCCGCCAGCCGGGGCTTGTCGGTGGCGCTGGTGGAGCGGGGCGACCTGGCCACGGGCACGAGCCGCTGGAGTTCCAAGCTGGTGCACGGCGGGCTGCGGTACCTCGCGGCCGGCGACGTGGGCATCGCGCACGAAAGTGCGGTCGAGCGGCGGATCGTGATGGAACGGACCGCGCCGCATCTGGTCCGCGCGTTGCCGATGGTGCTGCCGTTGCGCCCGGAGCAGGGACATCTGGCGACCTCGGCCATGGTGGCCGGACTGATGGGAGCGGAATTCCTAAGGGCCGCCGCCGGTACGGCCCGTCACACGCTGCCGCGGCCCCGGCGTATCAATGCCGCCGAGACCCTGGCGCTGGTACCGGCGCTGCGGGCCGACGGACTGCGGGGCGGCCTGCTCGGCTGGGACGGACAGCTCATCGACGACGCCCGGCTCGTGGTGGCGGTGGCCCGGACCGCGGCCGGCTACGGGGCGCGGATCATCACGCGGGCCGAGGTACTTCGGCTGGCCCGGGACGGGGCCTGGGTCCGGGATCGGGTCAGCGGGCGGGAGTTCGAGGTCCGGGCCCGCAGCGTGGTCAACGCGGCCGGAGTCTGGGCCGGCACGCTGTCGGGCGGTGTCGCGCTGCGCCCCAGCCGCGGTACGCATCTGGTGCTGGACGGCCGGCGGTTGGGCGCGCCGCGGGCCGGTCTGACCCTGCCCGTGCCGGGCGAACGGAACCGGTACGCGATCGTCCTTCCGCAGCGCGACGGCCGGGTCTACGCGGGGTTGACCGACGTCGAGGTCGACCCGGCCGAGCCGTTGCCGGAGGCGCCGATACCGACCGAGGCTGAGGTACGTTTCCTGCTCGACACGGTCAGTTCGGCGTTGGAAACGCCGCTCGATTCGGCCGATGTGCTCGGCGCGTTCGCCGGGCTGCGCCCGTTGCTCGCCGGCGCGGCCGGCCGGACCGCCGACCTGTCCCGCCGGCACGCTGTCCTGCTTGGTGGCGACGGGGTGATCACGGTCGTCGGCGGCAAGCTCACCACGTACCGGCGGATGGCGGCCGACGCGGTCGACGCGGTCATCGCGCACGCCGACCTGGTCGCCGGTCGATGCCGGACCAAGCGGTTGCCGGTTGTCGGCGCGGCGCCGCCGTCCACGTTGGCCCGGGTGCCGGCCGCGCGGCGGCTGGTCGAGCGATACGGGACGGAAGCGCCGCTGGTACAGGAGCTGGGGACGGAGCAGTTGGCGACCGGCCAGCGGGTGACGGTGGGCGAGGTGCTGTTCGCGGTGCAACACGAAGGCGCTCTGGACGCCGACGACGTACTCGACCGGCGGACCCGGATCGGCCTCGTACCGGCCGAGCGGCAGGCGGCCGAACCGGCGGTCAATGCGTTGCTGGAGACGGTCCAGTCGGTGGCATGAGTGATCCCGACGTACCAATGTGCGGCGGCGTCCCGAGCATCGCGGTTCCGGCCACCCAGATCGCGACCACGAGCAGGGCCACGGCCACTGTGAATACCGAGGTACGCATGGTGCACCTCCCCGAACACCGGATTGGATTACGCGACATCAGATGTCGCCGGGCGCGGTTCCGTTGCGGCGAACTTTTTCCATACGGAATTAGTGCGGAAAGTGGTAGCCCTCACTGCGCCGGTTTCGGCCGCCAGCCGTAGGCTGGTGCGGCGATGACAATTTCTGATATGGACGAGGGTTCCGGCGCCGACTCGCCGGCCAAACCCGCCCGCGCCCTACCGACCAGCGCCTCGTACTCCATCACCGTCCGGCTGTTGACCGACACCGACCCGTCTGTGGTCGGCCGGGTTGCCACCGCGATCGGCCAGGCCGGCGGTGTAGTGACCGCCATTGACGTCGCCGATTCCCGGCACGACCGGCTCGTTATCGACGTGACCTGTTCGGCGACCGACGGCGAACACGCCAGTGAGATTGTCGCGGCATTGCAGGGCGTCTCCGGTGTCACCGTCTACAAGGTCAGCGACCGTACATTCCTGCTGCATATCGGCGGCAAGATCCGCGTCTCTTCCAAGGTCCCGCTCAAAACCCGCGATGACCTGTCGATGGCGTACACGCCCGGCGTGGCCCGGGTATCCCTGGCGCTGGCCGAAAATCCGGCCGACGTGCGCCGGTTGACTATCAAAGGAAACAGCGTCGCGGTGGTGACCGACGGCAGCGCGGTGCTCGGCCTGGGCGATATCGGCCCCGGCGCGGCGTTGCCGGTGATGGAGGGTAAAGCCGCGCTGTTCAAGCGGTTCGCCGATATCGACGCCTGGCCGATTTGCCTGGACACCCACGACGTCGACGAAATTGTCCGTACGGTGGAATTGATCGCGCCCGGATTCGGTGGCATCAATCTGGAGGACATCAGCGCGCCGCGGTGTTTTGAAATCGAACGCCGGCTGCGCGACCGGCTGGATATTCCGGTGTTCCACGATGACCAGCACGGTACGGCGATCGTCGTGCTGGCGGCGCTGATCAACGCGATCCGGTGTGTCGACAAGCGGATGACCGACCTGCGCGTGGTGGTTGCCGGCGGCGGCGCGGCCGGGACCGCGATCACCGAATTGCTGTTGGCCAGCGGCGTACCGAACGTGTTGGTCTGGGACCGCGAGGGAATTCTGTCGCCGGACGACAAATCGCTGTCGCCGGCCAAGAAAAGCCTGGCCGAGAAAACGAATAAAGCCTGCGTACACGGTGGTCTGAAAGAGGCGTTGTACGGGGCGGATGTATTTATCGGGGTCAGCGCGGCCCGCGTGTTGCCGGCCGAATATCTACGCGAAATGGCCGATCGATCGGTCGTATTCGCGCTCGCCAATCCCGACCCTGATGTCGATGTCGACGCGGCCCGGGAAATCGCCGCCGTCGTGGCGACCGGCCGGAGCGACTATCCCAACCAGATCAACAACGTGTTGGCATTTCCGGGCGTATTCCGGGGCCTGCTCGATGCCCGCGCGCAGAACGTCACCGACGACATGTTGTTGCGCGCGGCCGATGCGTTGGCGCACGTGGTTACCGACGAACAGCTGAATCCGTATTACATCGTGCCGAGTGTCTTCGACCCGGCGGTCGCGAAAGCGGTGGCCGCGGCCGTAGCCGACGCGGCCGGTGGCGGTCACCGGCCCGGTGGTGTCGACGGAGACGGTCAGCCGCCGGAAATCGAGTCCTGATCGACATGCCGCAACCCTGGTCGTTAACTGTCGCCGTTGATGATCCGGTGGGCCGCGCGTGCGACCGGATCGATGCCGATGATCCGGCCATAGCGGCCTTTCTGCCCGAGCCCGGCCGGCGCAGTCGTTTGCAAGGGTCCACCGATGGGCCGCTGGCGGGAATTCCGGTCGGGGTCAAGGACATCATCCGGGTCGACGGGTTGCCGACCCGGGCCGGATCTGCTTTGCCGGCGGACGTTTTCGCCGGGCCGCAGGCTACGGTGGTGGACCGCTTGCAGGCGGCCGGTGCGGTGGTCGCGGGCAAGACGGTCACAGCGGAATTCGCCGTCGCCGCACCGGGTCCGACCCGCAATCCGCATAATCCGGCGCATACACCGGGCGGGTCGAGCAGTGGTTCGGCCGCGGCCGTCGCGGCCGGGATGGTGCCCTTGGCTTTGGGCACGCAGACGGTCGGGTCGGTGATCCGGCCGGCGGCCTATTGCGGAGTTGTCGGTTTCAAACCCAGCTTCGGTCGAATTCCGATTGACGGCGTTATTCCGAACGCGGCGTCGCTCGATACGGTCGGGATTTTCGCCGCCGACGTCGCGAGCGTGTTACTGGCGGCACCGGTCCTGTGTGATGAGTGGACGCCTGTTGCGTCGACATCGCAGCCAGTGTTGGGAATTCCCACCGGTCCGTACCTGGATCACGCCAGCGTCAGCGCACTCAAAGCCTTCCACGATCAGATTGGCGCTCTCGAAGAGGCCGGCTTTTCCGTACGGCAGGTGCCGGCCATGGCTGATTTCGTGGATATCGCTAGCGTTCTGTTTATCGTCAATCGGTACGAATTGGCGCAGAGTCACGCCGAATGGTTTCCGCGATTCGGCTCGCTGTATCGCGAACAGACGGCCACCGCGATCCGGCAAGGTCTTGCCATTGACCGGGCCGACTACGAGAAAGCGGTCCGGGGCCGGGCAGAATTTCGGGCGCGGCTGTTGGACGAGATGACGGTCGATCTGTGGATTACGCCCGCCGCCACGGGACCGGCGCCGAAAGGTCTGGCTAGCACCGGCGACTCGGTCATGTGCCTGCCCTGGAGCTACGCCGGAATGCCGGCGATAAGCCTGCCCGCCGGATGCGTTGATGGGTTGCCGGTCGGCCTGCAGGTGGTCGGTCGGCCCGGCGACGATGAGCGGGTCCTGGCCTGGGCCGGCGATATCGAATCTGCCGGATCAGGCTGACCATTCGGCGGCGCGGACGTCCCGCATCGCCGTGCGCTTGGCTTCGCCGGAGAGTCGGTCGACGTACACCTTGCCGATCAGGTGGTCGGTCTCGTGCTGCAGGCAGCGGGCGAAGTTGCCGGTGCCCTCGACCCGGACCGGGTCGCCGTGCATGTCGACGCCCTCGACCACGGCGTGCCAGGCGCGGGTCGTGTCGTACCGCAGCCCCGGGAGCGACAGGCAACCCTCGGCATCCTCGGTCGGCTCGCCGTCGGTCTCGACCAGGACCGGGTTGATCACATGCCCGACAAACCAGTTGTCGTCATCGTCATGGCAGTCGTACACGAACAGCGACAGGCCGACCCCGATCTGGTTGGCGGCCAGGCCCACGCCATCGGCTTCATACATCGACGCGAACATGTCGTCGACGAGCCGTTCCAGGTCCTTGTCGAACGTCGTGACCGGGTCGGTTGGTGTGCGCAGTACCGGATCCCCGAGGAAGCGGATAGGTCGCGGCGTGCCTTTGCGGCGACGCCGCGCGGTCGCCAGTCGTCGTCCCATCGCGGTGCTGTGCTCCTGTCTGTGGGCGGTGCTCGTTCTATTCTGCCAGCGTTCGACCGTAGGTCATCCCGACCGTCCGTTATCGGGCGGCTACGCGGACATGCCGATGGACCCGTCGCCATCGCGGGTCCGGATTAATCAACGTGGAGTCCGCCGGGACTGTTCCGTCGGGTCAGCCGGGCTTCTGTGCGCGTGCCCAGGACCATGCGTAGCCGGTGTCCTCGCAGGACAGACCGCCTGGGCAGACGTCCAACGGCCGGAACGTGTCGACCATAACGGCGAGCTCGTCGAAGAACTCGACCCCGATCGAACCCTCGGCCGCACCCGGCTGCGGGCCGTGCGTAAAACCACCCGGGTGCAGGGAAATCGACCCCAGCTCAATCCCCGATCCCTTACGTGCTTCGTAATTCCCGCCGCAATAGAACATCACCTCGTCGGAGTCCACATTGGCGTGGTTATACGGCACCGGCACCGAACCTTCGTGGTAATCGACCTTGCGCGGCACGAAATTGCAGACCACGAAATTCGACCCTTCAAAAACCTGATGCACCGGCGGCGGTTGGTGCACCCGGCCGGTAATCGGCTCGAAATCGGCGACGTTGAAGGCGTACGGATACAGGCAGCCGTCCCAGCCGACCACATCGAACGGATGGGTGACGTACGTCAATCGGCTCCAGCCCTGGCGATGCTGCACCAGTACGTCCACATTGGACCCTTCGACCACCAGCGGTTCGGAAGGTCCGCGCAGATCGCGTTCACAATACGGCGAGAATTCGTTGAACTGCCCTTTTGCGGTGAGATATCGCTTGGGCGGGCCGATGTGTCCGCTGGCCTCGATGGTGTAAACGCGCACCCGGCCGTGCGGCAGCAACCGGTACGTTGTCGAGGTCGGGATCACAATGTAGTCGCCCGTGGCCACGTCGAACGCGCCGAAAACGGATTCGAATCGGGCCTGCCCGGCCTCGATATACAGGCATTCGTCGCCGATCGCGTTGCGGTACAGCGGGCTGGGCAGATCGGCTACGACGTAAGAGATCCGGCAGTCGTCGTTGGCCAGCAGATACTGCCGGCCGGTGACCGCGTCCGTTCCGGAAACGTCCAGTTTGTGGGTGCGGTAATGCCGTGGTTTCAGTGGCAGATTCGGTGTACGGGTGGCGGCGGGCACCTCGTGCAGTTGGCTGTCGACGATCGCGGTCGGCATGCCGATGTGGTAGAGCAGCGCGGAATCGGCCGAGAATCCCTCGACCCCCATCAGCTCCTCGCCGTAAAGGCTGCCGTCGGGTTGACGAAATGCGGTGTGCCGTTTGCGTGAGACCTCACCGACGCGGCGGTAGTACGGCATGCCAGCCTCCGATGCTCGGACAACCCTGTCCTCTTGCTCGTAGCCTCTGGCGATGCGGTCACCGTGTCAACTAGACGGCGCGACCCAGCCATGACGCAGCTACTCGATCGTGAACGGTCGCGAAGCGTCGGCGGGATTCGGACAGCAAGACTCAAAACTGCGGTAGGTCCCCGAGCACCGCTTCGACGTCGATCTCGACCCGCAGCGTCGTACCGACCGCGGCGATACCAGCCTTGACGACCTCGGAGTAGTTGATCGAGAAGTCGTCGCGACGCAGGTCGGTCGAGGCGTGGAACGCCGCCCGCGTCCCGCCCCACTGGTCCGGCCCGGTGCCGAGGTATGACAGCTGCAGCGGCACCGGCTTGGTGACGCCGTTGAGCGTCAGCTCGCCCTCGACCTGCCACCGTTCGGAGTCCAGCGACCGTAGCCCGGTGCTGCGATAGGTGATGGTCGGGAACTGCTCGACGTCGAGGAAATCGGCCGAGCGCAGGTGGTTGTCCCGCATCGAGTTGCCGGTGTCGATGCTGGCCGACTTGATCTCGGCCGTCACGGTCGAGCGCTCGATCGGCGTCGCGATCTGGATCTCGCCGGAGAACTCGTTGAACCGGCCGCGGATGCTGGCCAGCCCGAAATGCCGCGCGGTCACCACGATGCTGGTGTGGATCGGGTCGATCGACCAGCGGCCGGGCTCGGGCAGGTTGGAGTCGCCGACCCGGTTCAGCTCGACCGTGCCGAGTGAGGCCGAGCCGCTGCCGGGCACCAGCGCCATCTGGGCGACCGGCGCATATCCGGGCGCGGTGACGATGGCCGTGTAGGTGTCCGGATCCAGAGCTTTCGTCTGCACCAGACCGTCGGCATCGGCGGGTACCCGCTCGATCTGCTCGCCGGCGAGGTTGGTGACGGTGAGCACGGCGTCAGGCACCGGCCATCCGTCGCTGGACAGAATCCTGCCGGATAGGCCACTCATTGCTGTAAATCCCCTTTGGTGATTCGGGCGGTGCACAAGCCAAGTGGGCCGGTCCGCGATGGACCGGCCCACCTTGGCTAGGGCTTGTCCTGTGGATCTTCGGCGGCGCGGATCGGCGCCCAGACGACGACCGACTGCGTTGTCGTCGTCGCCGGTAGTTCCACTACCGGCTCCTCCTCGACTTGCGGGACACCCGCACCCGGGCTGCCTTTGTCATTCGCCGTCTGAATCACCGCCCGCATCCACCAAGATCCACAGGACAAACCCTAAATCGATCGGGCGGCGCGCTCGTCCGGGTACCCGAGCTCGATGTCGTGCTCCTGCTGCTCGCCGGTCCCAATGTGCACGACCGACGTGATCGGCGGATAGCTGGTCGCCGTCACGGTGTAGTCGCCGCTGGGCACGTCGTCGAAGGAGTACTTGCCCTCCTCGTCGGTACGGGTCACGGCCACGACGTTGCCCTCGCCGTCGATCAACGACACCCGGGCGTCGGCCAGTGCATGCTGGTCGGCCCCGGCCCGGGTGACGCCCTGCAGGTGCGCGCCGCCGGTCAGCTCGATGTCCTGCTCCGCCTTGCCGGTCGCCGGTACCGAGACCAGCAGCGCGGTCGGCCGGAAACCGGTCGCGGTCACCACGACGGTGTAGTCACCAGCGACCAGGTCGCTGATCGAATACGTGCCCGCGACGTTGGTCGTCCGCGCCGTCACCACTTCACCGTGCGCATCGGTCACTGTGACGGTGGCCCGGGCGACCGGCTCGCCGGAGCCGTTGCGCACCGTGCCCTCCAGACCGCTCGAGCCGGCCAGAATCACGTCGAAGTCGACCGCGGCACCGTTCACCTCGATCGTCGCGGCCTGCGGCTGATGCGACGGCGCCCGGGCGATCAGCACGTAGTGACCGCTGGCCGGGACCGGAAGCTGGTACGCACCATCGCCCGAGGTGATCTGCCGACCGGCCTGCCGGCCGGAGGGGTCGATGAGGGTCAACGCCGCTTCCGCGACCGGCGCGCCGTTGGATTGGCGGACGCGTCCGCGCACGACGTTGCCGGCCTGCCCTGCCACCCCGTTGGGTCCGTGCTCTGCGCCGGTCATCGCCGACCTTTCCGCGCCGGCACCATCCGGCGCTGTTGGGGAGAAGCCGTTTACCGCGCCGACCGAGTGCCGGCCACTGTGTCCCCCGACAACAGCTCCGTTGAGTTCGCTCGACTGCTTGGCGGCGGCCAACGCGCCGGCCGGTACCGGTACGGCAGCCCCCGCGGAATCGTTCGCGACATGCTTGGCCCCGTTGGCTGAGACGCTCTCTACCGAAGACCCGACAGCCGCCACCGCCGGCCCATCCGCCGGGACCGCCGGAGGCTCGGCGCCGCTCCCTGCGACGTCGTCCTTGCCGGCCGCCGCGGCCTGCATACCGGACATCGTCCGCAGCGGAATCTCGCGCAGGAACAGCATCATGAGGAAGCCGATGAAGACCACGCCGGCGCCGATGATGAATACGAGGTCCATCGCGTTGGAGAACCCGACGAAGAACGGGTGCGCCAGCGTCTTGTTGGCTCCGTTGAGGAACGCGGTGTCGTTGAGATCGCTGCCGCTGAGCCCGCCGTTGCCCTTCAACAGCGCCAGCAACGGCTTGTTGTGCGGGTTGCTCAGGACCGCCGGATCCTTGAGGGCGTTGGCGAACGCCGAGTTGTGCCCGGCGGTCTCGTACGCGCTCTTGATCTTGTTGCCGACCGTGCTGAACAGAACGGACAGGAACGCGGCCACACCGACCGTCGCGCCGACCTGCTGGAAGAACGTCGCCGATGCGGTGGCCACACCGATATCGCGCGGCGGCATCGCGTTCTGCACCGCCAACGTGATCGGCTGCAGGATGTTACCGAGACCCAGACCGAATACCGCCATGCAGACCGCGGTGATCCAGAACGCGGTGTCCGCGCTGATGAAGTGCATCGCGGCGAGGCTGCCGGTCAGCAACAACCCGCCGAGCACCGGCCACACCTTGTAGCGACCGGTCCGCGAAATCAGCTGACCGGAGGCGACCGAGGCCAGCATGATGCCACCGGTGAGCGGCAGCATCAGCAGACCGGACTTGGTCGGCGACGCGCCTTTCACGATCTGCAGGTACAGCGGCAGCAGCTGGATGGCGCCGAACATGCCGGCACCGAAAATGATCCGGGCCACCGCGGTCAGGCTGAACGTGTGATTACGGAAGAACCGCAACGGAATCAACGCGTCCTCGCGGATCCGCGCCTCGGCCAGTACGAAAAGCAGCAGCCCGGCCGCGCCGATCGCGTAACAGATGACGGCCCGACTGGATCCCCAGCCCCAACTGCTGCCCTGCTCGGCGATGATCAGCAGCGGTACCAGACCGATGATGAGGGCGAGCGAGCCTTTCCAGTCGATGCGGTGGTCGCGCCGGGTGTGCGGAATGTTCAGCGTGTGCCACACGACGAACAGCGCGACGATGCCGATCGGCACGTTGACCAGGAAGACCCAGCGCCAGCCGGAAATGAACAGCAGGTGTGGCTGCCCGGAGAAGGCACCGCCGACGAGCGGGCCGATAACGCTGGACGTACCGAACACCGCGAGGAAATAGCCCTGGTACCGCGCGCGCTCGCGGGGCGAGACGATGTCGGCGATGATGGCCAGCGCCAACGAGAACAGGCCGCCGGCGCCCAGACCCTGGAATGCCCGGAATGCGGCCAGCATGTACATCGAGGTCGCGAACGAACATGCCGCCGACCCGATGATGAAAATGGAGATGGCCAGCAGGAAGAACGGCTTGCGGCCGTAAATATCGGAGAGCTTTCCGTACAGCGGCGTGGAAATCGTGGCGGTGATCAGATACGCCGTGGTGACCCAGGCCTGCAGCGACAAACCGTGCAGGTCGTCGCCGATGGTACGAATCGCGGTCGTGACGATTGTCTGGTCCAGCGCGGCCAGGAACATGCCCAGCATCAGACCGATGAAAATGGTCAGGATCTGACGGTGCGTCATCTCGCCGGACGCGGGTGCCGCGGGAGCGGTCGCCTGCCCGCCCGACGACTTGTTGACGGCTGCCGTGCTGGCGGTCATGCGGCCCGCCCTAGGTGAGAAAGCGCCGCGTCCGAGAATATCTCGGCGCGGCACAGGTCGGCGGTCATGCAGACTCCAACTTTGAGTGCGAATGTGTGTGGTCGTCCTTCTGCATCGCCTCGCCAAGGCCATCGGCCAGTCGACGCAGTAGCAGAGCGAGCGATCGGCGATCGTGCTCAGACCAATCCGATACAACGGAGGCGAGAAATTCGTCGCGCTGACGTTGGATCTGATGGAAAAGACGTTCGCCTTCCGCGGTGATCTGGAGAATAGCGGCCCGGCCGTCGGCCGGATCCGCGTGCCGAGCGACCAGCCCGAGCTCGATCATGTGGTTGACCATCCGGCTCACCCGGGACGGATCCAGGTGTACGGCTTCGGCCAGCGTGCTCGAACGCAGCGGTCCGCATTCCATCAGGGGAATGAGGATTCCGAACGTCGACCATTCGATGCCGGGTCCGTACTGAATCATCCTGGACTTGGCCCGGCCGCCAATCCGGAACAATGCCGAGAGCCCGCGGCCAACCTCGCTGGCGATGGCGATATCCAAGCTCGCATCCGATGCGGCGGATTCAGCCGCTCGGCCTTCCGTGGTCTGCGGCAGGGAGGCAGCGCTCATCGACCCTCCTTGCGCGCGACGGCGCTTCTGCTTGACTTGCTTGACTCACGCAACTGCTTGCGCACGTCCAGCATGTGACTTGCCGGCCGGTTAGTGCAAGTCGGTTTCGTGTGAAGTGAATCTCCCATCTGGCCGGATCAGGCTGTAGATCGGCAGAAAGACGATAAATAGGCCGATCCGGTGTGATGAGGCACGGGGCGGCAGCATAGAACCGCCCAGTGACACTCTGATCGGGCGTTTACGTACGTAGCCGTGCTTGAGCGCGGGCCTTGTCCGGGTCCGGTCCGACTCAGCGAGCGCCGTACTGCTCGCGCGCGATGGCGGTGGCCGCGGCCATGAGCTCCCGCAGTGGTACGCCCAGCGTCTCGGCGGCAGCGCGTACGTCGTCGAACTCGACGCTGACGTTGGCCACCTGACCGTCGCGGTGGGCGATCTTCACCCCGACCCGCTGGCCCTGAACCTCGATCGTCTGCTGCTCGCGGGCCAGCGCGACCTTGTCCACCGCGTGTTCGCGCAGCCCGATGGTTGTGGTCTGGGCGAACAGCACGCCGCGCAGCGCGTCGGCGGCGTCCGGCGGGCAGAGCACGTGCACGGTATGGGCCGGGCGACCCTTCTTCATCACGATCGGTGAGAGCCACGCATCGGAGGCGCCGGCGGCCAACAACGCCTCCAGCACACCGGGCCAGAGGCGCGGATCGAGATCGTCGACGTTGGCCTGCAGGACGGTTTCCCGGGTGACCGAGTCGGTGGTGGTGCGCGGCTGGCCCAGGACCAGGCGCAGCACGTTGGGCAGTTCGTCGATCTCGCGGCTGCCCGCGCCCATACCGACGGTACGGACGACCATCGGCGGCAACGGGCCCCAACTCGATACGGTCTCGGCCAGCAGCGCGGCTCCGGTTGGAGTGCACATCTCGTAGGGCGCCGGGCCGGACCACACCGGGGCCTGCGCGTCGCGCAGCAGCATCAGCGCCGCCGGGCCGGGGATCGGGATCCGGCCGTGCTCGCCCCGGGTCATGCCGCTGCCCAGCGTCACGGTCGAGGCGGAGAGCCGTTCGATCCCGAGCGCGTGCAGCCCAGCCGCGGTCCCGACGATGTCCGCGATCGCGTCCAACCCGCCGACCTCGTGGAAATGCACGTGCTCGGGGCTGGTCCGGTGCACCGCCGCTTCGGCGTTGGCCAGCCGCTCGAACGCACCCAGCGCGGTTTTGCGAACCGGCTCGGCCAGGTCGGCCGACTCGAGCTGGCCGCGGATATGCGTCCAGGTCCGGGTCACCTTGGTGTGCGGGGCGACGACGTCGACCTTGGTCGCGCCGAGCCCGTGACGTTCCACAGTGGACACCGTGAGCCGGATCGGCTCGACCGTCACCGCGGCGATCGCATCCTGGATCGCGTCCAACGAGGCTCCGGCGTCAACCAGGGTGCCGAGCAGCATGTCGCCGCTGGCGCCGGCGAGGCAGTCGAGCCACCCATCCATCGAACTGCTCCTCACCGTTCCGTAATCAGCTGGGCGCCGCCCGGCGTGCTACCCGTGCGGCGAAGACCCCGGCCCCGAAACCGTTGTCGATGTTGGAGACCACGACTCCTGGAGCGCAGGAGTTGAGCATAGTGAGCAACGCCGCCAGGCCACCGAACGAGGCTCCGTACCCGACACTCGTCGGCACCGCCACCAGCGGCACACCGGACAGCCCGCCCACCACGCTGGGTAGCGCACCGTCCATCCCGGCCACTACGACCAGAACGTCGGCGGCCTCGAGCGTTTCCCGGGCGGCGAAGAGCCGGTGGATCCCGGCCACGCCGGAGTCGTTGACCCGGGTCGTCCCGGCGCCGAACACGCGGGCGGTGAACGCCACCTCGGCCGCGATCGGCCCGTCGGACGTACCAGCGCTGACCACGCAGACCATCCCGCGCTCGGGCGGCAGCGGGCCGACCGCCACGGCCCGCGCCTCCGGTTCGACCAGCACCGACTCGCCGGTGAACCGGGCCGCGATCGCCTCCTGCATCTGCTCCGGCGCGCGGGTCACCAGGGCCGGCCGGTCGGGGTGGGCCGCCCGCAATTCGGTCAGCAGGGTCAGGGTCTGGGCGGTCGTCTTGCCCTCGCCGTACACGACTTCGGGGTCACCGGTACGAGCCGCGCGGCCGGTGTCGAGGCGGGCGAATCCCAGGTCGGTGAAGCCGTCGGGTGCGGTGGGGTCAGAACTGTGCGGGGTCATCGGCCCGGCTCTGCGGTGGACACGTCTCGAACCCTAACCCGTAGCGGTACGCGTCCGTGATTCAGCGCATCGCCGAGACCATTGACGCCGGGATGCCCGCGTCGGTAGCTTCCCGACATCGCGTTTACGAAGCGCCGCCGACCTGCTCCATTGTGTGACCGAGGTGATTCCCGTGCAGCGGCAGGCCACCGTGCGAACTGGATTCGACGTACTGGCGGCCGATCGATATCGCGCGGTGGCCGGTAAACGGGTCGGTATTCTCGCCAACCCGACCAGCATTACCGCGGACCTGGCGCACGAGGTCGACGTGATGCACGGCTCGGCCGAGGTCAACCTGACCGCGGTATTCGGGCCCGAGCACGGCTTTCGGGGCACCGCGCAGGCTGGTGGATCGGAGGGCTTTTACACCGACGAGAAGACCGGACTGCCGGTGTATGACCTCTACGGCAAGGATGTCGCCGGCGTGGTCGACCTCATGTCGAAATCAAATATCGAGCTCCTGCTTTTCGATATTCAGGATATCGGGGCGCGCTTTTATACGTACATCTGGACGATGTATACGGCAATGCAGGCGGTGGCTGGGCTCGGCGTGCCGTTCGTCGTGCTCGACCGGCCCAATCCGGTCGGTGGCAACCCCGCGATCGGCCCGGTATTGCAGCCACAGTGGGAATCCGGCGTCGGCTTGGCTCCGATCGCGCAGCGGCACGGCATGACGGTCGGCGAGTTGGCACAGTTGTTCAACGGGGAATTCATCGGCGGCAAAACGGTCGAGTTGAACGTCATTCCGGTGCAGGGATGGCGCCGGGATCAGGATTACGATCAGACCGGCCTGCCCTGGGTAGCGCCGTCGCCGAACATGCCGACCACGAATTCGGCGTTCGTATATCCAGGCCTCGGGATGTTCGAGGGCACGAATATGTCTGAGGGCCGGGGCACGACCAAGCCGTTCGAATTGATCGGCGCGCCGTACGTGGACTACCACTGGGCCGAGGCGCTGAATTCGGCCGGACTGACCGGAGTGCAATTCCGCGAGGCGTATTTCGTGCCGACATTCCATAAGTTCGTCAACCAGACCTGCGGCGGGGTCGAGGTCCAGGTGACCGACCGGGACGGTTTCGACCCGATCCGCACCGCGGTTGAGATGTTCATTACGGCGAAAACGCTGTACGCCAAGGACTTTGTCTGGCGATACGAGGCCAATAACCCGTACTGGATCGACAAGCTGTCCGGATCGGATTATCTGCGTACCGCTATCGATGCCGGGAAAACCACCGACGAGGTCGTGGCCGGCTGGCAGGCCGATCTGGCGACGTTCGAGCGGCTGCGGGAGCGCTATCTCAGCTACCGCTAAAAACGATCATTGTGCGCAGACCAAGGGTCGGCGCGGGTGGGGCTGACTTGCCCTAATACGCTCAGGCCCGTGCAGAGCGAAGCTGGTCAGCGTCGGTACGCGTTCCTCGGGCCGGAGGGGACGTTCACCGAGGCTGCGCTGCGTACGCTGCCCGAGGTCGACGGGGCGCAGCTCTTGCCGCAGCCGTCGGTGCATGCCGCGATCGACGCGGTCCGTTCCGGCGCCGCGGATGCCGCCGTGGTGGCGTTCGAGAACTCGGTCGAGGGTTCGGTGCCGGCCACGTTGGACGCGTTGGCGTCTGGTGAGCCGCTGGTGGTGGTACGGGAGATCGTGCTGCCGGTCAACTTCACGTTCGTCGCCAAGCCCGGCCTGGCCTTGAGCGACGTGACGACGGTGGCCGCGCACCCGCACGCCGAGGCGCAGTGCCGCGGCTGGCTGCGGGACAACGCGCCGGCCGCCACGGTGTCGCTCGTGTCCTCAAACGCGGCGGCCGCCGTCGCGGTGGTCGAGGGTCGATACGACGCCGCGATCACCACACCGATCGCGGCCGAACGCTCGCACCTGATTGAGTTGGCGACCTCGATCGCCGACAATGCCGGCGCGCTGACCCGGTTCGTCCTGGTCGCCGCGCCCGACCAGCTACCCAAACCGACCGGCAACGACAAGACGTCGCTGGTCGCGTACATCCGGGACAACCACACCGGCGCGTTGCTCGAGGTGCTGACCGAGTTCGCCGCTCGCGGTGTCAACCTGACCCGGATCGAGTCCCGTCCGACCAAGGACCTGCTCGGCAAGTACTGCTTCTCGCTCGACTGCGAGGGTCACATCGCCGATGCCCGGGTCGGCGACGCGCTCGCCGCGTTGCACCGCATCTGCGCCGACGTGCGCTTCCTCGGTTCGTATCCGCGGGCCGAAGGGACTTCGCGCCCGTTGCCACCGGGCCGGGGCGACGCGGATTTCGCCGAAGCGGCGCAGTGGCTGGCCCGCCGACGTAACGGGTATTCGTCGTGAAGCGGCTGCTGTTGGTGCGACACGGTGAGAGCGAGGCCAACGTCATCCACAGCCTGGACTGCGGGGTACCCGGTCCGCCGCTGTCGCCGTTGGGCCACGAGCAGGCGCAGGAGCTGGCCGACAAGCTGGCCGATCTGGATATCCGGCAGATCTACGCCAGCACGATGGAACGGGCCCTGCAGACCGTGAGCCCGTTGGCGCAGCGGCTCGGCCTGCCGGTCGCGCAACGGGACGGCCTGCGCGAGTTCGACGTGGGCGACCTGCATCCGCGTAACGACCAGTCCGCGCACGACGCTCTGGACGAGCTGATGGTCCGGTGGTTGATCCATGGCGACCGCACCGCGTTTCGGCCTGACGGGGAAAGCGCGGCCGAGGTGGTGGCCCGATTCCGGTCAGTGCTGGTCGATGTGCTCGCGTCCTACGACGAGGGCGTGGCGGTGGTCGCGACCCACGGCGGGGCGCTGCGGTTGGTCGGTCCGGTGCTGTTCCCCGAGGTGACCGCGGCGTTCACGTACGAACATCACGTACCGAACACCGGCATCATCGACGTCGAGGTCGAGGAATCCGACCTGCTCGAGACCCGCAGTGAGCTGACCGGCCTGGTCTGCCACAGCTGGGCCGGGATCGAGCTCTAAACCCTTACAGATACAGCCCGGTCGACGGCTCTACCCGCTCGGCGGCGATCGCGTGCAGGTCCCGCTCGCGCAGGATCACGTAGTCCTCACCGTGCACCTCGACCTCGAACTGGTCCTCGGCGCTGAACAGGATTTTGTCGCCGGCCTTGACCGCGCGGACGTGGTTTCCCACGGCCAGCACCTCGGCCCAGGACAGGCGCTTGGCGACCTGAGCGGTGGCGGGAATCAGGATGCCGCCCGATGACTTGCGCTCACCGTCCTCAGGCGAGTACTTCGCCAGCACCCGGTCGTGCAGCATCTTGATGGGCAGGCGGGTTTCGGACTCCGTACGGAGCGAAGTTTGCGCGGAGCCAGCAGGTACGGTCACGTATGTTTACGCTACCCGTTCCCGGCCGATCAGCCCCAGCCGAGGTCGTGTAGCCGGGCGTCGTCAATGCCGAAATGGTGCGCGATCTCATGGACGACCGTCGTCGCGACCTCCTCGACAACCTGTTCCTCGGTGTCGCAGATCGCCAACGTCGGCAGCCGGTAGATGAAAATGCGGTCCGGCAGCACCCCGCTGTACTCGTGACTACGTGAGGTCAGCGCGACGCCTTCGTACAAACCGAGCAGGTTCAATTCGCCACTGGGCGGCAGATCCTCGACCAGCACCACGACGTTGTCCATCAGCCGGGTCAGTCGTTCCGGGATGCTGTCCAACGCGTCGGCCACCAACTGCTCGAACCGCCGCGGCGACATCTGGATCATGGGTTGCTCTTATGCCGGCGCCGTTGCTGGAAGCTCCAGGTGAAGAACCGGATGATGCCGTGACCCAGCCGGGCCGAGTCCTGCGCCGTCTGCTCCGGTTCGTGCACGGTGTCGCGGCCCAGTTGGTACGCGGCCGCGGCATCGGTCGCGGTCACTCCGTCGGCCAGCCAGCGTTTGACCTGCAGGTCGTGGCCGGCCAGGCCCGTATCGTTCTCCAACTGCCCGGCCAGCCGCAGCAACGTCTCGAGCATCTGCACCCGCTGCTCGCCGTCGTACCAGAACGGGATCGAGACGGTGACGTAATGCTCGGCGGTGACCGTGATGCCGGTGCGGTCGTCGGTCAATTCGCGGCAGTTCGGCTCGATGGCGGTGGTACGTATGCCGCGCACGATCCGGCGCGCGTTGCCCTCGATCTCCCGCCAGCGGCTGACCAACGTGGGGTCCAAGTCAACGTCCTCATCGAGCCGCAGCCGGGCGATCGTCTCCTCCAGGGTTTCCTGCCCGACCCGGGGTAGCAGCGCGATGTCATACGTCACGAGGTGGGAGCGTAGTCGGCCTGAATTCCCGTCGTTGCGGACAATCCGGTCCAGCTTGTGGATAGCGCCGCGGGATGTGGATATCGAGTACGGCCCGCTGGCCGCCCGCCGGTAGCCTGACAGCGTGATTGACCTTCGCCTGGTCCGCGACGACCCCGACAGAGTCCGTGCCTCCCAGCGTGCCCGGGGCGAGGACGAGTCGTCGGTGGACCGGTTGCTGGCCGCCGACGAGGCTCGCCGCGCCGCGGTCGCCGCCGCGGATTCGTTGCGGGCCGAGCAGAAGGCGTTCGGCCGTAAGGTCGGCCAGGCCTCGCCGGAGGAACGGCCGGCGCTGCTGGAGCGGGGCAAGGAGCTTGCCGCCGAGGTGAAGGCGGCCGAGGCGCGCCAGGCCGAGGCCGAGGAGGCGCTGCAGCAGGCGCATCGGGCCATCCCCAACGTCATCATCGACGGCGTTCCGGCCGGCGGCGAGGACGACTTCACGGTGCTGGAGACGATCGGCGACAAGCCGGTCTACGACTTCGAGCCGGCCGACCACACCATCGTCGGCGAACGGGTCGGCGCGTTCGACACGGCCCGCGGCGCCAAGGTGTCCGGGTCCCGGTTCTATTTCCTCACTGGGCCGGGCGCGTTGCTGGAGTTCGCGTTGGTCAACCTGGCCATGGCCCAGGCGACCGCGGCCGGTTTCACCCCGGTCGTGGCCCCGGCTCTGGTCCGGCCCGAGGCGATGGAGGGCACCGGATTTCTCGGTGCGCACGCCGAGGAGGTCTACCACCTCGAGCGGGACGATCTGTATCTCGTCGGCACCTCCGAGGTCGCGTTGGCTGGCTACCACTCCGACGAGATCATCGATCTGACCGATGGGCCGCGCCGGTACGCCGGGTATTCCGCGTGTTTCCGCCGCGAGGCCGGTTCCTACGGCAAGGACACCCGCGGCGTGTTCCGGGTGCACTGGTTCGACAAGGTCGAGATGTTCTCGTACTGCCCGCCGGAGCAGGCCGAGGAGGAGCACCTGCGCCTGCTGGCCTGGGAGAAGGAATTCCTCGACAAGCTCGAACTGCATTACCGGGTGATCGACACCGCGGCCGGCGACCTGGGTTCCAGCGCCGCCCGTAAGTACGACTGCGAGGCCTGGTTCCCGGCCCAGGACCGGTACCGCGAGCTGACGTCCACCTCGAACTGCACGACCTTTCAGGCCCGCCGCCTGGCCATCCGGTATCGCGACAGCAACGGCAAACCGCAGCCCGCTGCCACGCTGAACGGCACGCTGGTCGCGGTCACCCGGACGATCGCTGCCCTGCTCGAGGTGCACCAGCAGGCCGACGGGTCGGTGCGGATTCCCGAGGCGCTACGGCCGTACCTCGGCGGGATGGACCGGATCGAGCCGGCCAAGCTGTGATCCCCGCCGCCGACGTCCGATTGGTCGCCACCGATCTTGACGGCACCATCGTGCGTTCGGACGGTTCGTTGTCGCAGCGCACCCTGCAGGCACTCAAAGCCGTCGAGGCGACCGGGCGTCTCGTAGTTTTCGTCAGCGGCCGGCCACCCCGGTGGATGCACGAGATCGCCGACGTGACCGGTCATGCCGGGCTGGCGCTGTGCTCGAACGGCGCCGTCTGCTATGACCTGCACACCGAGCGGATCGTGTGGACGGAGTGGCTGAGCCCGGAGACCATGGCCGAGGTGGTCCGGCGGTTGCGGGCAGCCGTGCCCGGTCTGCTCTGGGCGGTGGAGTACGGCGAGAGCTTCGGTCTGGAGCCGGGTTATCAGCATCAGTACGACCTGGGCGTCGGTCCGATCATCGCTCCGGTCGAGGACCTGATCGCCCAACCGGCGGCGAAGCTGCTGGCCCGACACGACTCGACCGACGCCGACACGCTGATGAGCCAGGCGATCGAATTGGCCGGTGACATCGCCACGTTCACCCACAGCATGTATTCCGGCGGCGGGCTGCTGGAGATTTCCGCGCACGATGTCACCAAGGCTTCGGGGTTGGCCCACCTCGCGCGGCAGCGGGGAATCCGGGCCGACCAGACGATCGCATTCGGCGATATGCCGAACGATGTGCCGATGCTGGCCTGGGCCGGCTGGTCCGTCGCCGTGGCGAACGCGCACCCGACCGTACGCGCCTCGGCCGACGAAATCACCGCGTCAAATGACGACGACGGGGTTGCGATTGTGCTGGAACGCCTGCTGCAAACGTAATTCCGGCCGAATTGAATTCATAATGCACACGCCGGATTACTAATCGTAATCGTATACGCTGTGTAGTGGTGGTGCCGTTTGTACGGTTCGTCGGCGCCGCTTCGGCAACGGCGCCTCAGTGTTGTCACTCGGCAGTAAGGCTCGGGCATGACCATTACCGTCACTCGAATCGCGACACGAGATAACCGTCCGTATTCAGACTGTCCGGATTCAGTCTGGGATTTATCGCACAATTCCCCGGCGCGTGATCCGGAGGTGGTCGCTCGTGTCTGAGGTTGAGGTGGAAAGCCGGACCGATCAGGCGCTCGTCACCGGCAATGTGCGGACCACGACCGGAAATCCGGTGGCTGGTGCCCAGATCGTGCTCATCGACGGCGCCGGCCGGGAAACCGGTCGGACCAGCAGCGCCGATGACGGCGCATTTCGGCTGCCGGCGCCGCGGCAGGAACGCTGTCTGTTGCTCATCACGGCTACCGGGCATCAGCCCGCGATGGAGCTGGTTGAGCCGGCGCGCACCACGTCGCCCCGCACGATCTGGTTGGAACGGCATAACAGCCGAATTCGCGGTGTGGTGCGGGAGCGGCGGTTTGGCCGGCCGGTGCGGGATGCCAGCGTGGCGCTGGTCGACGAGCGTGGCGTTGTCGTGCATACCGTGGCCACCGGTGCCGACGGTCGGTACGAATTCCCGGCGCTGCCAGCCGGGACGTATTCGCTTGTCGTATCCAGCCCGCCGCCGGCCGCGCGCAGCACTCAGCTGCCGGCCGGGGTTCGGTCCGAACTCGATCTGAGCCTGACCGAGGCCCGCCAGGGTTGAATTCGGCCCGCCAATTCCGGTGCCGAATTGCACCGTCGTGCGCTCCTCCCGTCGTGATCATGCAGAAATGGTTCGTCGCTATGGCGCGGACCAAGATTGCGTGATCACGACGAGGTGGCGGCGGTGCGGTAAATCCTCGGCCTGTGAATTCCCAGTCGTAATTCCGTTTCCGTAGCCGCCGCCCGGTGATACGGTCCGCGGCAACACGTTGACGGAGACGAGTAGCGCCGGACCCCGGAGCACAGAGAGCCGCTGGTAGCTGAGAAGGCGGCGTCCGGACCGGTGCGAAGACCCTCCCGAGTGCGGGGAAAAACGGGCTGCTGCGTTGGCAGTTGCCTCAGTAAGCCCCGCCGGCCAACCCCCGTTATCGGGTCGAATGAGGCCGCCGGCACGGATCCGGCGGTGAAGTGCGGTGGCACCGCGAGTCCCCCTCGCCCGCACCCCAGGGTGGCAGGCAGCGAGGGAGTGAACGATGGAACGGATCTGGGCGGCGCGGCTGCCCGAACAGGTCGGCCGGTCGGTACGAATTGCCGGGTGGTTGCACCGGACCCGGCGGTTGGCCAACGTGACATTTCTGGTTGTGCGGGACGCCACCGGCCTGGCCCAGGTCGTCACCACCGACCAGGAACTCGCCGCCATTCCCGAGGAAACCGTCGTCGAGGTAACCGGCCGCGCCACCGCCAACACCAAAGCGCCAGGCGGCGTGGAAATCACCGAGCCGCGACTGCGGCCGCTATCCGAACCCGCCGGCACGTTGCCGTTCGATTTGTTCCGGCCCACGCTCAAGGTCGGCCTGCCGACGCAACTCGACCTTGCGCCGTTGGCATTGCGGCACCCGAGCCGTAAACACGCCTTCGAAGTGGCGGCTGCTTCGGTTTCCGGATTCCGGGCGCTGTTGGACGAGCGGCATTTCGTCGAGGTCAGCACGCCGAAATTGGTCGGCTCGGCCACCGAGAGCGGCGCCAACGTTTTCGGTATCGACTATTTCGGGCGGCCGGCGTTTTTGGCGCAGAGTCCGCAGTTCTACAAACAAATGCTGGTCGGTGTATTCGAGCGGGTGTACGAGGTCGGGCCGGTTTTCCGGGCCGAGCCGCACGACACCACCCGGCACCTGGCGCAATATACGTCGCTGGACGTGGAATTCGGATTCATCGACGACCACACAACCGTAATGGCGTTGGTACAGGATGTCATTGCCGCAATGCTGGACCGGGTACGGCAACGGGTAGGCGCATTTCCCGGGCTGCCGACGGTGCCGGAGCGAATTCCGACCCTGCATTTCGCCGAGGCGCTGGAGATGATCAGCCGCGAAACCGGGGAGAATGTCCGTAACGAACCGGACCTGGCCCCGGCCCACGAGCGTTTTCTCGGCGACTGGGCCCGACGCGAATACGGCTCGGATTTCGTTTTCGTAACCGGATATCCGATGGCCAAGCGACCCTTTTACACATATCCCGACCCACTGCGTCCGGAATACTCGAACAGCTTCGACCTGCTTATTCGCGGCGTAGAACTGGTGACTGGCGGGCAGCGGCTACACAACGAGTCCGACTACCGGGCCGCGCTGCGCAAACTCGGCGAACCGGCGGAACCGTACGAGCCGTACCTGCAGGCATTTCATTTCGGAATGCCGCCACACGGCGGGTTCGCGATCGGACTGGAGCGGTGGACCGCCGCGCTTACCGGGGCCGGCAACATCCGGGCAGCAACGCTCTTTCCGCGCGACCTGCACCGATTGACCCCGTAGCCTCGGCGAAGGGGGAGCCGCGGGAGGAGGCGGCAATGGCGCGCGGTCGGCTGCTGTGCGGTGTGCTCGCCGCGCTGCTGCTCGCCGGGTGCACGGTCCAACGGGCCGGGCACGGGTCTGCGTCCGGACCGACACCGGACGTCCTGTGCCCGCGCGCCGGGCTCGATGCAACGGCGTTGGTTAACTGCCTGTCGGCCAACGTGGCCCGGTTCTGGTCGGGCCAGTTGCACGAGCCGATCAACGAGCCGGTCCTGGTCGATCCGACACCGGCGTCGGTGCCGGCCGGGTGTCGCGAGTTCCTGTCGTACGGCACCGCGTTCTTCTGTACCGAGAATTCGACGGTGTACGTCACGCATAAGGCAATTAGCCGGGATCAACACAATTTCGGGGCATTTCTCCCGTGGGCATTGGCGACGATAGTCAGCCACGAGATCGGGCACGTTGTGCAACAGGCGGTGCACCAGCCCGGGTTCGACACATCGACTGCGGCTGGGTCGCGGCACATCGAACAGCAGGCCGATTGTCTGTCCGGTGTCTGGGCACACGCCCAGGTGACGGCGAAAAGGCTCGACCCGAACGGTTACCGAACCGCCGTGCGACGCGAACTCGCTTCGGTCAGCTCGTTACCCACCCCGCACGGGTTGTCCGGATATAACGAGATACGCACCCACGGCAGCGTTGCGCAACGCGTAAAAGCCTTGTCCGTCGGCCTGAATTCGGGCAGCGCCGACCGCTGCGGGCTGGCGCATAGCCAGTGAGGTACGCCATTGATGTGGCGCCAGTGATGTGAGGATTGGCGCTAAATCAGAGGTATTGGCCGGTATTTGACGAAGACGGCGGCTGGCCCGGTGCTCCCGGCTGCCCGGGTATTCCGCCGGGCAACGCGCGGCGGCGCATCTCCTCGAGCTGATTGCGGGCGGCCATCTGCTGGGCGAACAGCGCGGTCTGGATGCCGTGGAACAGGCCCTCCAGCCAGCCGACCAGCTGCGCCTGCGCGATCCGTAGCTCGGCATCGGATGGGGTCGCCTCGTCGCTGAACGGCAGCGAGAGCCGTTCCAACTCATCGCGCAGCTCGGGGGCAAGACCCTGCTCCAGCTCACGGACCGAGCTGGCGTGGATTTCCTTGAGTCTGGCGCGGCTGGCCTCGTCCAGAGGCGCTGCCCGTACCTCCTCCAACAGCTGCTTGATCATGGTGCCTATGCGCATCACCTTGGCCGGCTGCTCGACCATGTCGCTGACGTCGGGCTGCTGATCGTCGGCCTCGCTGCCGGTCACGGGCGGCGTGGGCATACGGCCGACCGGCTGCCCGTCGGGGCCGACCACGATGACCTGATGTCCTGGCTGCTCAGTCATGTCTCCATCCTGCCGCCCACCGAATCGGGACGCATCTCCAGGGCCACTGTGTTCTCAATCCGCCGCCGGTCAACCCACGTTCTTTGTCGGTGTTTTGTCGCCCGCGCGCGGGACCGACCTGTTGCGCCCGACTGTGACCGGCGTGCCTTGATGCCAGAAATCGAGCCCGGCATTGATTACCCTCCGCCAACCCCTAATCTCTGTGAGCATGGCGTTCGATGTCTTCCGGGTCCGCGGACTGTTCCCGGCGCTCATCGACGGCTACGTGCACCTGGACAGTCCAACCGGGACACTCGTACCGGAGAGCGTTTCTCGCGCAATCGCCGAGTCGGTCCGGGTGCCCTATGCGCCGCCGGAGGGCCCATCGGTTGCGTCGGCGCGTGCCGGTGCAATGGTGACCGCGGCCCGCAGAGCCGTGGCCGATCTGACCGGTGGCGATCCCGCGGGCGTCATTCTTGGGCCAAATCCCGAGACAAATACTTATACGCTTGCGCGCACCTTGGCCAAGACTTGGCGAATCGGCGACGAGGTCATTGTCAGCCGGCTCGATCACGACGCGAATATTCGTCCCTGGGTCCAGGCCGCTTCTTATGCCGGCGCCACCGTTCGGTGGGCCGAGGTCGACGTGGAAACGTGCGAGTTGCCGACGTGGCAATACGAACAGCTCATCAACTCGCACACCCGGTTCGTGGCATTGACCGCCGCCAGCAATGTGGTCGGTACCCGGCCCGAGGTACGCAAGATTGCCGACATGGCGCACGGCGTCGGCGCATTGGTGCATGTGGACGGTGTGCACGCCAGCACGCATATGCCAATTGATGTCGAGGAACTCGGCGCCGATTTCTTCAGTACCTGCGCGAATACCTGGTGCGGTCCGCACGTCGCCGCGACTGTGGCGAAGCCTGATCTGTTGGACCGACTGCACCCGGACAAGCTCGTTCCCACCTCGGACGGCATTCCGGAGCGTTTCGAAACCGCGCCGATGGCGTACGAGTTGTTGGCCGGTCTGCCGGCAGCGGTCGACCACGTCGCCTCGCTCGATCCGGCGGCCACCGGGACCCGGCGGGAGCGCGTACTGGCGTCAATGGCGGCGGTCGAGGAGTACGAGCGCGGGCTGTTCGGTCGCTTGCTCAGCGGCTTGCGTTGGTTACCTCCGGTGACATTGATGGGCAGCGACAGCACCGCGAAGCGCGCCCCGACGGTGGCGTTCATGTTCACCGGGCACAAGCCGCGGGCGGTCGTCGAGGAGTTGGCCCGGCGCAAGATCAGCGCCTGGGACGGCGATTGCTATGCGCACGAGCTGATGGAAGCGGTTGGCGCGGCCGAGTTGGGTGGCGTGATCCGGGTCGGGCTGGCGCACTACACGTCGGCCTACGATGTGGACCGGCTGCTCGACGCGCTGCAAGACTTCCGCTGATCGCGGCACTGTTGGGAGTCGACGCGTCAGTCAAACTCGGCAACCTTGATCGCCAATCGTCAGCCTTTGGATTCCGTTCCACGGGCTGTGTCTCTGCTCCGGAGTGTGGAGCAGAGTCACAGTCGCGGGAAGCGGACGGGCGGGTCGAGGTTCGTCGGTCCGGTTTCTGGTGCCGCTGCTCCGACATAAGGCCATTCGCGAGGCTTAGTGGTCGCAGCCTCCTGCGCGATCCTGCCGTACCCCCGGCCGGGCGATATCCAACGTCCCTTTGTAGGCGTACGGATCGGTCCCGGCGACCATGACGATGTCGCGGTAGTCCGCCTTGGCCGTATGCACCTTCTTCGCTGAATCACCCCACGGCAGCAGCGATTGCGCGCTCATGTAGTGATTCACCAGCGCCCGCCGGAATCCGTGCTTACCGCTGTTGGGCAGCGACCGGTGCAACAGATAACCGTTGAAGACGACCACCGTGCCGGCCGGGATTTCCACCGGCACCGCGTCGGAATCCGAATACGGGAAATCGTAAAGCTCGACCGTGCAGTCAAATCGTTCGTCGTCGTGCTCGCGGTCCGGGTAAATGACGCCGGGCCGATGCGAGCCGGGCAGGATCCACAAGCAGCCGTTCTCGGTTGTCGCGTCGTCCAATGCGATCCACGCCGCGGTCAACGACCGGTCCCGGGTCGGAATGAAGAACTCGTCCTGGTGCCAGGCCTGGCCCGGCTTGCCCTCTGACTTCATGAACAGCATCGACTGCATGGCCTTGACGTCCGGTCCGATGACCGTGGTCATCGCGTCGACCACCGAGCGCTGGTGCAACGCCCGCAGCATGACGTCGGAAATCTTGTGCGGATGGTGAATGCACAGGTAATGGCGCATCACGTCGTCATCGGGCTCGGCCGGATCGGCCGGGAGCACGCCCTTGATGTCGCCGTAATCCCCGCGACACAGCTGGACCGCGTCCGCTCGTAGCGTCTCGATCTCGGCGCTGGTCAGCGCGTCCCGCAGCACGACGTATCCATGAATATCGAAATCGGCGATTGACTCGTTCAGCTCGACCTTGTCTGATCGTGTCCCATCCAGCGCCGGCGCGCTCATGCATCCTCCCGCACATCGGGTTCGTTCCTTCGTAATCGTGCGTCAGAAGGCCCGGGATGCCCATGTCGATGAGGTACGGGAAGATGGCGAATCATGTCATCGCACGAACTGCCTACGCCGGAGTTGGCCATCGCGTCGATGGTCGACTATCCGCCCGGCGCGACATTCGGGCCCCGTACGCTGACCGACTTCGAACTCGTCTGGTTGCTACGGGGCAGTGCGCGGTGGCGCTGCCACAGTCCCGACAGCTACCAACTCGATCTCGAACCCGGGTCGTTGCTGTTGGCGCGACCCGGTATGCGGGACAGCTACGTCTGGGATCGGCACCAGACGACGCGGCACGCCTTCATCCATTTCCGGTTAGTCGCCGACGGTGCGGGCTGGCCGCTGGTCCGGCACCTGGTCCGGGATGACCCGCTGGCTGGCCTGTTCCGGTATTTGCTGTGGTTGGCCGCGGCGACGCCGGAGGGTTGGTTGGCTCGTGGCAACCGGGTGTTGCGGCTGCTGGTCGAGACCTTTGTGGACGGACCCTTGCCCGAGACGGACGATGTCGCGCCGCTGCCGGAGGCGATCGAAGCGGTCGTCACGTATATCCGCCAGGCCTGGAGCGATGGGACGACCCGGCCGCTGCCGTTGCGCGAGCTGGCCGCCGCCGGTTCGGTGTCCGGGGTCCACCTGTCCCGGCTGTTCCGCGAACGCTTCGGCGTGGGTCCGGTGACCGCGGTCGAGCTGCTCCGCCTGGGTCGCGCCGAAAGCTTGTTGTTGCGTAGCAATTCGCCATTGGCCACGATCGCGGCCGATTGTGGCTTCGCCGACCAATATCATTTCTCGCGCCGATTTCGGGCCGTGTACGGCGTTCCGCCCAGCGCTTTCCGGTCCGGTGGGCTGGCCGAGCCGTCGCCCGTTGTGGCGCGCGGGTTGTTGTTGCTGGAACGGCAGATCTGGCGCGCCGGCTAAGCGTCCCGCCCAGGTTTCGGCTCTGGGTCGGTCTTGGCCGCGAAAAAGGTCAGGGTCGATGCGGCCGGATCCGGCCGGTCGCGTACACGTGGCCAATCCTGGGAAGCGCTTTCCATTTGGGACGGTTTCCTGCACGCTATACCGAGTACGACCGCTGGCCAAGGCAGGTGGTGCCTGGAAATTTCGATTCGACAACGTTATCGATCGGTGCGTCCGGGTGGCTGTGATCGGCTCTTGACACGTTCGTACGAATGCACTGACACTGTGGCACCTGAAAACGCTCGATCCGAGGTACGTCACGCAGGTCGTGACGCCAATGTGGTGTGTCTGAAGGTGGGCAGAAGGACCACTTCGGAGAGCGCTTTCCGGGTGTTCTCGGTTGGGTCGCGGCAAGGGTAGGGAGGGGTGGATGGCTGTTACCGAGCACGCGGACGGTCTCGTGCAGGACAAGCTCCTGACGAAAGCCGCGAGCAAACGGCTGACCCGATGGCAACGCCTGCGCCGTGACCGCGCATTATTGCTGTTCGCGTTACCCGGAGTGGTGGCGTTGCTGCTGTTCCACTACCTGCCGCTGCTCGGAAACGTCATCGCATTCCAGGACTACCAGCCGTTCCTCGGCATCACCGGCAGCGAGTGGGTCGGCTTCCAGAATTTCTCCATCATCTTCAACGGCGATCCGGCCTTCCTGCACGCCCTGGAGAACACGCTCGTCCTGACCGTTCTTCAGGTCGTGTTCGTCTTTCCGGCCCCGATCGCGTTGGCATTGTTGCTGAACTCGATCGCGCACGAGTGGATAAAGCGCGTCGTCCAGTCGATTCTCTATCTGCCGCACTTCCTGTCCTGGGTCATCGTGGTCGCGTTGTTCCAGCAGGTGCTGGGAAATGCCGGCCTGATGAACTCGACGCTGCGCGCGCATGGCATGCATACGATCTCCATTATCGGAAATCCCCACCTCTTCAAGGTGCTGATCACCTCGCAGGTCGTCTGGAAGGACACCGGCTGGGGCACGATTCTGTTCCTGGCTGCGCTGTCCCGGATCGATGCCGCGTTGTACGAGGCATCTGATGTCGACGGAGCCTCGCGGTTGCGCCAACTCTGGCACGTCACGTTGCCGGGTCTGCGTTCGTTGATCGTGCTCCTCGGCATTTTGCGCCTGGGCGATGTCTTGACCGTCGGGTTCGAGCAGATCGTGTTGCAGCAGGGCCCGGTCGGCACCGACGTCAGCGAGGTGCTGGACACGTACGTCTACAACAACGGAATTCTGGGCGGCAACTGGGGAGTGTCGGCGGCTGTGGGTCTGGTCAAGGGGGTCGTCGGCGTGGCATTGGTCCTGGGCGCCAACAAACTTGCGCATGTGTTCGGTGAGCAGGGGGTGTACCAATCATGAGCGCGACCGTGGCCCGCCGTTCCGCCTTCGCGACCCCGCCGGGCGTCGGCCGATTTTCCGCCCTCAGCGCGAAAGCCGTCGTATTGGCGATCTGTTGTGCGGTCGTATTGCTGCCGTTCCTGTCGGTCGTCTCGACCAGCATCGCCGACCAGAAACAAATCACCAAGGCCGGCGGGTACGTATTGTGGCCGACTCATCCGTCGCTGAACGCTTATCGGGCGATCTTCAACGGCGGCGTGGTAACCCGCGCATTGATGGTGAGCATCGGAATTACGGTCGTCGGCACGCTGCTGTCGCTGGCCGCGACCACGGCCCTCGCCTACGGGTTGTCCCGCAGCGGATCCTTCGCGCACAAGCCGATCCTGATGATCGTCCTGTTCACGTTGCTGTTCGGGCCCGGCATCATCCCGAACTACCTGGTGATCAAGGAATTGGGCCTGCTCAACTCGTACTGGTCGCTGATCCTGCCGACGCTGATCAACGCGTTCAACGTGATCGTGATCAGAGCGTTCATCATGAACATTCCGCAGGACCTGATCGACTCGGCCAAAATCGACGGCGCCACCGAAATGCAGGTCCTGCGGCGTATCGTACTGCCGCTGTCCAAAGCGGTCCTGTCGGTGATCGGATTGTTTTTCGCCGTAGGTTATTGGAACAACTTCTTCAACGCGCTGCTGTATATCAACGACTCCTCGAAATGGCCGCTGCAGCTGGTATTGCGGACGTACGTGGTGAACAATGCGCCGCTCGGCTCGGATCAGTTGCAAATCAGTTCCGAGTCGTTGCCGCCACCACAGTCGTTGCAGATGGCGATCCTGGTGATTTCGTTGGTGCCGATTCTGCTCGTCTACCCGTTCCTGCAACGGCACTTCGCCAAGGGCGTGTTGGTCGGCGCGGTCAAGGGCTGAGCCGCCTCATGCCGACTGTGCAGCGCCGGCCGGTGCGCCCGACCCGGGTGGGCCTGGTGTCGGGCGGATTGGGAGCGTACTGGCCGCAGTTCCCCGATCTGTTGCCGCAGTTGCGGGCCAGCGCCGATCGGGTGGCGCAGCGGCTGCGGGGCCTGGGCGCGGAGGTGATCGACGCCGGGTTCATCTCCGACGAAAAGGGCGGTGTCGCGGCCGCAGAGCAGTTGCGCCAGGCCAACTGTGACATCGTGGTCGGTTTCCTGACCACGTACATGACCTCGAGCATGCTCGTCCCGATAGCGCAACGGGCCGACGCGCCGGTGCTGGTGATCAATCTGCAGCCGACCGAGGCGATGGATCACGCCAGCTTCGACACCGGCCGGTGGCTGGCGTATTGCGGTGGCTGTCCGCTCCCGGAAATGGCCAATGCGTTCGCCCGCTGCGGTATCCCGTTCCGTTCGGTGTCCGGGTATCTGGAGGACGAACGGGCCTGGACCCGCATCGGCCGTTGGATCGCGGCGGCGGGCGTACGCGGCGGGTTGCGCGCCGGACGGCACGGTCTGCTCGGCCACCTCTACCCCGGCATGCTCGACGTCGCCACGGACCTGACGTTGGTGCCGGCGCAATTCGGCGGGCACATCGAGGTGCTGGAGATCGACGACCTGCGGGTCCGGGTCGAGCAGGTCACCGAGGCCGAGGTCGACGAACGGGTGGCGTTGGCCGGCGAGCTGTTCCAGATTGACGCCTCGGTGCAGGCCGACGATCTTCGCTGGGCCGCCGCTGTCTCATTGGGACTGGACCGGCTGGTGCGCGATTTCGAATTGGACAGCCTGGCGTATTACCACCGCGGCCTGGACGGCGAGCTGCACGAACGACTCGGCGCCGGTTTTATTCTCGGTGCCTCGTTATTGACGGCCCAGGGAATTGCCTGCGCCGGTGAATACGAGCTGCGGAATTCGCTGGCGATGCTGATCATGGATCGGCTCGGCGCCGGCGGTTCATTCACCGAATTGCAGGCGTTGAATTTCCGGGACAATGTCGTGGAGATGGGACACGACGGGCCGGCGCACCTGGCGATCAGCGACGGCAAGCCGATACTGCGCGGCCTCGGTATTTATCACGGAAAACGCGGCTGGGGCGTTTCGGTGGAATTCGACGTGGCACATGGTCCGGTGACCGCATTCGGTGTCGGTCAATTGCCCGACGGGCGGTTCCGCTTCATCGCGTCGGAAGGAACGGTGGTGGCCGGGCCGTTGTTGCGCATCGGAAATACCACGTCGCGGGTCGATTTCGGCGGTGACCCAGGAGAATGGCTCGACGCGTGGAGCGCCTCCGGGGTCAACCACCACTGGGCGCTGGGCACCGGCCATCGCGCGGCCGAGCTGACCGCGTTGGGCGAACTGCTCGGTATCGAGACCGTCGCCGTTTAATCCAGGGTCAGCACGATCTTGCCGACGTGCTCACCGGACTCCATGACCCGGTGCGCCTCGTTCGCTTGCGTCATCGGTACGGTCCGGTCGATGACCGGGCGTACCTCGCCCGATTCGATTGCCGGCCAGACGTTGGCGAGTACGGCGGCGACGATCGCGGCCTTGTTCTCCCGGGTCCGGCTGCGTAGTCGGGTCGCGGTGATGACGGCCCGTTTGTCGCCGACCGCGCCCAGGTCCAGCTCCCCCACCCGGCCACCCTGGGTGGCGATGATGACGAGCCGGCCATCCTCGGCCAGCGCCTCGACGTTGGAACGTAGATACGGCGCACCGACAATGTCCAGGATGACGTCGGCGCCGTGCGTTGCCGTCTCCTCGGCGACCCGGTCGACGAAGTCCTCGGTGTTGTACTGGATCGCGACCTCGGCACCCAGCTCCCGGCACCGCGTCACCTTCTCCGGGGTGCCCGCGGTGACGAATACCCGGGCGCCGTGCCGTACCCCGAGCTGAATCGCCATCGTGCCAATTCCCGACGCGCCACCGTGCACGAGCAGCACCTCGCCCGGCTGCAGCTTGCCCGTCATGAATACGGCCGACCAGACCGTGCAGGCGACCTCGGGCAGGCTGGCCGCCTCGGTCAGCGAGAGGCCGGCCGGAATCGGCAACAGCTGACCGATCGGGACCGCGACCCGCTCGGCGTACCCGCCGCCGGAAAGCAGCGCGCACACCTCATCGCCGACCTTCCAGCCGGTCACGCCCGCGCCGAGCGCGGCGATGCGGCCACTGCATTCCAGGCCGAGGATCTCTGAAGCCCCGGGCGGTGGCGCGTACCGTCCCTGACGCTGCAGCGTGTCGGCCCGGTTCACCCCGGCGGCCACGACATCGACCAGGACCTCGCCGTGCTCAGGCTTCGGATCTGGCGCATTCGCCCAGGTCAGAGCCTCCGGACCCCCGTACGACGGCAGTGTGATCGCGCGCATGAGAATGCAGCGTACGGAGGCGGCGGCCGTTCGCACAGACCCATGATCAGTGATAACGATTACCGGACCTCCAGATCAGAACCGCCACTAGCCGTAACATCCGGCATAAACGGCAAATCTCCCCGACGTATCGACTGTCCACCATGGATAGTTAAAGAGTTCTTGGTGGAGTGTGGTGCGTGCCACGGCACACAGGGCTGTGACCAGCCCAGATGGTTGACACACTCTTGGTCGTGCCTGTTGTGCGTGACCTCACGCCCTATGTCGAGCTGAGCCGGCCCCAGTGGCGGGCGCTGCGTGCCTCCACGCCGCTGCGCCTGACCGCCGAGGAGCTGACCCGACTGCGCGGTCTGAACGAGGTCGTTTCGCTCGACGAGGTCGCCGACGTTTATCTGCCGCTGTCCCGGCTGGTCAACCTGCAGGTCGCGGCCCGGCAACAACTGCACGCGGCTACCACGACATTTCTGGGCGAGACGACCGAACGCGTCCCGTTCGTCATCGGAATCGCCGGCAGCGTGGCAGTCGGCAAATCGACCGCGGCCCGCGTCCTGCGGGCGCTGTTGTCGCAATGGCCGGACCACCAGCACGTCGATCTGGTCACCACCGACGGTTTTCTACTACCCAATGCCGAGCTGACCCGGCGCGGGTTGATGAACCGCAAGGGATTCCCGGAGAGTTACGACCGGCGGGCGTTGGTCCGCTTCGTGGCCGATGTCAAGGCGGGCAAGGAGGAAGTGGCCGCGCCGGTCTATTCGCATCTGGTGTACGACATTGTGCCCGGCGCTTTTGAGGTGATCCGCAGTCCGGACATTCTCATTGTCGAGGGGTTGAACGTATTACAGCCGGCGCCCCGGTTGGCTGTCTCCGACCTGTTTGATTTCTCCATCTACGTCGACGCGCACCTCGATGACATTCGGCGTTGGTACGTCGAGCGTTTTCTGAAGCTGCGGCACACCGCATTCTCCGACCCGAATTCGTACTTCCATCGCTATGCGTCGCTCTCCGACTCGGCCGCGATCACCCGCGCCACCGAGATCTGGACCGAGATCAACGAGCCGAATCTCCTGCACAATATTCTGCCGACCCGCCCGCGGGCGGACCTCGTACTCCAAAAAGGACCGGACCATTCGGTCGAGCGGGTGCGGTTGCGCAAATTGTGAGCCGTTCCCCGGTAGGCTCGCTGGCGGCCTCTGGAGGGGGGATTCCGGTGAACCGGTCCGTGCGTTTGAGCGGCGCGGTGGCATTGACCGTGCTCGTGGTCGCCGGTTGCTCGTCCGATAAACAGCAGAAAGCGTCTTCCGCGACCAGTGCGCCGTCGTCGTCGACCCCGTCGTCCTCGGCCCCATCGTCGGCTCCCGCTAGCTCGGGGTCCTCATCCGTTGCGCCGTCCTCTGTTGGATCGTCCTCAGCATCGCCGCCGGTGGCGACGACGTTCGTCCCGGAGCCGGACATCAGCAAGCCCTGCACGTTGCTCTCCGACGGCGTGATCGCCTCGGCGTTGGGGGTGCGCTCGACCGGCGGCAAGACGAACTCGCGCGCGATGTTCGTCGGCTGCGACTACACGCTGCGCGGTGCCGGCGGGGCCGGCACGATGACCCTGTACGTGGCGACCACCCGTGGCCCGCAGATCTACAGCGCCACGCAGGAGGGCGGCGGGTTCGCCGACGTGTCCGGGGTCGGTACGCAGGCCGCGTACAACGCCGAGGACGGGCGCTTCATCGTGCACACCGACAAGGCGTTCGTGGAGCTCATGCTGCCGTTCAACATGAAGGGCGCGACCAGCTCGAGTACGACCGGCGCTGAGAAGGCCGGCACGACCCTGGCCAAGCAGGTCCTGACCGGCGTCCACTGACCCTCGCCCGCCCAGCCACCCCTCCTTGTTGACCATGCAAAAATGGTCCGCGACACGCCGTGCCGGGGCGCCAAAAGTGCATGATCGCGGTCGCCGTTCCCGCGCCGGCCGGGCCGCCGAGTCGGGTCCTGTAGCCTCGTATGCGATGCGTCGCTGGACGTGTCCGGGAGGGCTCGCATAGTGGCCTAGTGCGGCGGTCTTGAAAACCGCTATGAGGGGTGACTCTCATCGTGGGTTCGAATCCCACGCCCTCCGCTCTAATCGCTCGAAAACCACTGGCGTGTAAGGATTTCAGACCGTTGCATGGTCTACTCGCTGTAGCTCACTGAATGCCATGGACAATGGCTGCGACTCGGTATCTGGGGGCCAGGCGGGGGCCGCTAACAAGACCGCCCGATTACAGGATCCGCCTGTCGGGTGCACAATCAGCGTCGCGCGTCTGGCTCCCCCAAGGAAAACCGCCGGTTGCGTTCGTTCGGGTCCGGCTGCTTGGCTACTCGATTGGCTACACAGCGACCCGCACACTGCCAGCGCCGAGCCGAACGTCAATCGTCGGCAGGACCCCGGTCAGCAGCGGGGGGTATGGAACCTCGACACGACGGCGTTTCAGACCGCCGGCTGCCGTCGGCGTCGCCGTCAGGACGCGCCAGGTTCGTCGCGAACGCGATACTTAAGTTCAGGGCGCGTCCGATGCACCCACTGGCTGTTATTGCACATCGCAGATGTTCGCCGGCTCCCCCGCCTCCCGCTCCTCACCAGAGCGGGCGTGCCGGCAGTGGCTTCGCTCGCGAACGTGTTTACTGCGAGTCAGCTCACCCTGAGATAACGAGTCGTTGCGCTCTGTGCACAAATCAGCAGTTGTCCAAGGTGGACACCAGATGTAGGGCTTGAGCAGGGGTGTGACCCCTAGAAATTGTGCGACACGCCGAGGCGAACAGTTGTGCTATCGCTTCGCGGTCGCTTACTCTGTGCAGCGAGTACGGCGAGACCTCGGCGCAAGATGCGTTTAGGTTCACACCCCGCCGAGGTCTCCGCCAGCGATTGGCTCTCGCATGCGAGACCTTACACCGATTGGACAGCTCTGCCTGCCCAATTGGGTGGGAGTGTCCGTTCTCACTTTGGTAACGGCGTTCGTTGCCATGAGTTGAGAAAGGAACTTCAATCATGAAGTTCGAGATTCGCAATTCTGTAAGTCCCAGCCAGCGCTACTACGTACGCATCATTGCCAGCAACGGCAAGACGCTCTTCACGAGCGAAACGTACGTGAGCAAGGCCGATGCCGAGCGCGCCGCGCAGCTCGTCAGGTACGGCGCTGCAACCGCGTCTGTCGTTGACGCGACGGTGGCGAGTTCCGGCCGCCGGTGAGCCGGAAGGCTTCCCGCGATTCATCTATGACTGAATACGTTCGGCGGGGATGTTCTCCCGTCGGGCAGTCGTAGACCTACCGGGCCGGTCTGCCGGGGTCAACCACGCTTTTCCGGTTGAGCCTGGTGGGCCGGTCTGGTCGCCTTTGGTGACCGTCGGGAGGGCATCCGTGGTCCTGGTGCTCCCGGAGGGCGCCAGGGGGTGCGGGGGCCGGCGAGGACCCCCGCTAGGCGCACGCGATGCGAGGTCGCCATGTTGGGGCGATAGGCCGCGATACCCATGCGGATCGTGCGTCGTGGAGCGGTGCCGCGCCGTCGACCGAGGACGGCCGACGGAGGAGGCCGCCCGCAGGGCGGACGGCTGGCGTGCGCCGCGCAGCGGCGCTCTTGATCCATTAGAGCGTTATTCGGCAGAGCGTCGTGCAGAGACGGCTGGCTACTGAATGAGGCCGATGGCTTTAGCGTAGTTGCCGAGCTTCATCAGCACGTAGTTGGCGATCTCTGCTCGGCTAGTGGTGCTGCGCCACATGATCTCAAGGCGGATAGGCTCGCCATTGCGGACGACGTAAATGTCAGTGTCGAATCGCAGTTGCGTGCCGAGGGGCTTTTCAGTCTGGTACGACGAGACTGGGTCGAGTGAGACGAGCGCTTCGCCGATCGCAGTGTTCAGGAGCCCGTCATCGGTGCGGGCGATCTGCGCCAGTCCGTCGAAGGCCGTCTTCGTGTTGCTGCCTGGTTTCTTGCCGCGGCGTCTTGTGCCCAGTAACTCGCCAGAAATAACCGCGCCAAGTTCGGAGGTACGCAGTCGATCGTTGGCCGTTCGATCTTTGTTGGTCGACAGGCCCTTCGCGCGCATTGTGTCCCGGAGCTTTGGAGAGGCGTACTCCCGGGCGATTGCGAGTGCCGCGAATACATCGAGGTGCAAGATTCTCACATCCAGCACAGTCCCGAGAATGCCCAGGTCGTCTGGGTGCTTCTTCAGCTCACTCACGATGTTCGCAGCAGTCGAAGTCATCAGCCGGTCGATATCGGCGTAGGCGAGGCCGCCACGAGTGAGAGCGGCAACGTCCCCTTCTACGTCGTTTCCCGCGACGACCACGACCCATAGCCGGTACTGCTCGGTCTTGAGTAGCTGCTTAACGCGAGCATCATTGCGTAGTAGTTCGGCGCGAATGACGCCAAGATAGTCACCGATGGTGCTCTCGGCGGCGGCTAGGTCGTGTGCGCGCTCCTCGGAGATGCCCAGTGCTGACAATGATGCGCCGTCGTTTAGGGCGGCGACGGTCCGCTCAGCGATTTCAACAAATGAACTGGCCGGCGGTCCGGAAAATCGCATGACTGGGTCGCTGTACCCAACAAGGGCTTTCCCGCCGAGGCGCAGCCCGAGAGTGACAAGAGCCGTCATGAGCGCGTCGGTGTTGGTCGGCCAAACCACCAGGGTATTTCTGCCTTCCGGCGTCCGGACGAAGGTGTTGATTGCGTGCATCGAAGTCTCCAACGCGGCCTCCGATACATCTCGGAGTGCCTCGCGTCCCTCGATAACGACGACTCGTGCGTCTCCAGCTTCGTGCAGAGCGCGGAGCCCTTCCGCGATATCTTGATCAAGGGTCAGGCGTTCCGTGACAACATCTCTTCGAAAGAGATGGAGGGTGTCGAGGAAAGTAGACTTGCCTGCACCGGGGTCACCACGCATGATGCATAGGCCGCCGCGCCTTGCTGCAGCTAGCTCCATGAACCGCTGGTCGAATGTCTCAAGGCTGTCGGTTACAGGAGTGATGAGCGATCGAAGGGTCCCAGTTCCCGTCGACCGGATCATCTCGAAGCGGTCCGGGACGTTCAGGTCTTCCCGTCCTCCGGCGTCGGCAGTCACAGAATCCAGTGTGCCCCACACGCAAGGTATGCGCGGCGGAATTGACCGAGCCTGTGGGCCGCGCTGCATCGCCATTGCTGACAGAGCGCGCTGTGGTATTCGACGGGACCTACGACCTCCGAGGGCTGGTCAGCTGCCGCTGGTAGATTCGGGCGAACGAGACACGGCCGAGGGGGCGTCGTTGACGGGCAGCGATGGCACGGGTGACGTGATCGACCTGCGCTCGCGGCGCGGGTATGCACCCGATTTGAGGGGGCTGGCCTGCCGTCAGGTTGGGGCGGCTCGGGAGAAGCTCGGGCTTGAGTTGGAGCCGTTTGCTGACCGTTTGGGCTCGCTGTTGGGTTGGACGCCGGGCGTGGATGTATTGGAGACGTGGGAAACGGCGGTCGTTCCGCCGGGCGATGTGCTTCTTGCGGCTGCGATGCTGCTGCAGGACGTAGCGGGCGAGGTCTTGACCTTTCCGCTGAGCCCGGGCGCTGAGCGTACGGCCGATCTGCTCGCCGCGATCGGCCCGGCGATCGGTCAGTCGCTCGACGCGGACGTGGTGAGGTCGTACGCGACACGTGGTGAGGTTGGCCGGGCACAGTGGAACGACATCATCACCGGGACTAGTGAGCATCTGTGGCTGTACGGGATGGCCGAGGCGGGATACGCGCGCGATGATGCCGTGCCCGGAATTATCCGCAAGGCCGTCGAGGCGGGCTGCGATGTTCGGGTGCTCCTGCTTAATCCCGACTACGGGCGCATCCCGGAGATTGACGAGGACGAGCGCAGTCCAGCAGGCACGCTTGCGGCCCGTATCCGCGTTGCGCTGCACCAGTTCGAGCTGATGCGCGAGGACATGGGGCCAGGCCTGCAGGTGCGTGTGTACGACGCGCACCCGTCGGTCAGCGTTGTACGCGGCGACGATCGGATGCTCGTGACGCCGTACGTCCGATATTTCACGGGTGGCAACTCGCCAACCTTCGAGTTGCAGGGCGGTTCGATGGGGCGGATGTTCGAGCGGTACGGGCGACACTTCGAGAGCACGTGGGCGCGTGCGAGAGACTGGACGACATGACGGGACCTGCGAGCAAGACCGAACCAGCGCGAATGCGCGACGGCGAGCTGGTCAAGAGCGAAGAGCTGCTGGCCAAACCCAAGCGCTTCATGCGCGAGCTGCTGCGCATGCCCGACGGCTTCGACCTCGACTGGTACTACGTCGACACGCCGGCATCCGTCATGGTGGTGCCGGTGACTGCCGACGGCGGCCTGGTCCTCGTCAAGCAGTGGCGACACAACCTCAAGGCCGACAAGCTCGAATTACCGGCCGGCGCAATCGATGGCGACGAACCTGCAGAGGAAGCCGCGGTGCGCGAGCTGGAGGAAGAAACCGGGTATGCTCTGAGCGACGGTGTGGAACTTCGGCCGTTGGGCCGGTTTTATTCGCTGCCGTCCGAGACGAATAAATACACGTATTGCTATTTGGCGCAGCCGGTCGTGCAGGTCGGTCCGGCGCATCTCGATAACGTCATCGAGAAGTACTTCGACATGAGCGTCGTAGAAATGCCGCTACATAAGGCATACGAGGCGATCGGCGGCGAGATCGACGGCATGGAAACCGTCGGCGCGCTGATGCTCGCGCGCCAATTCATCCAGCCCTAGGCCCCGGCGGCTTTCCGCCGCCCAGGTGATCTCTGCCGGCCGTGATCCTCGGCTACTCGCGGGTACTCATGGCCGGTGCGTGCGTACAAATCCATGAGCTGACCCTGCAACGTGCCGACCTGCTTCCGTAGGTCGGCTACTTCATTGCGCAGGGCCTCAACGTCGTCGGCATGGGCAACGCGGTCTGTGAGGTCGGCGAGCTGTTCGCGGGTGCTGCTGGTGTCCTCGGCGACCTGGTCGAGCCGCCGGGCGATGTCGTCGGGCTGGCTGCTGTCTGAGGGTGCGGCGTCGGCCTGTGTGCCGGTGACGAATAC
>JBEDUI010000092.1:0-16784 GCA_040414495.1 Mycobacteriales bacterium | reverse complement strand
CGACGACACGCCGATGCTGATGTCGACAAACTTCATGATCAACAAGACTCGGAGACCACGCCGGGCGACGTCGAATTCGACTAGACCCGGGCCGGTTATCGGCCGGTAGGGTGTCGGCATGTTTCCCATAAGGTTGGTCGGGCCTCGAATTACGCTGCGCGAATTGCGCGACACCGACGTCGCCGCGGTCTTTTCGTACGCCGGCAACCCCGAAGTGGCGAGGCATGTTCCGTGGAGTACCCATGCCGGGCTGGCGGACTCCGAGGAATTCGTGCGCGACGTGCTGACAAAAGCGCGCGCCGATCAACGATCCATCTACGCTCTCGCGGTCACCGTTGACGATCAACTCATCGGAACCGGGCGAATCAGTATCGTGAACTCGCAATATCGACGAGGCGACATCGGTTACGTCCTGCATCCAGATTGGTGGTCGCAAGGCTTCGGCACCGAAGTCGCCGGATTACTACGAGACTTCGGCTTCGATCGCCTGGGACTGAGGCGCATCGAAGCGACCGCCCATCCAGACAACGTCGGATCGCAGCGAGTATTAGAAAAAATCGGCATGCGCTACGAGGGACGAATTCGCGACCACATGCTGGTGGACGGCACCTGGCGGGACTCGCTGAGCTACGCGATCCTCGAAACCGACCCCCGCCCGAACCGAGACGGTTGATTTTCAGTCAGCGCTAATGATCGCGTTGCCTCCGGCGAATTCGGCCGCTTCGCCGAGATCGTGTTCAATACGCAGGAGACGATTCCATTTTGCGGTGCGTTCGGACCGGGTGGTCGAGCCTACCTTGATCTGCCCAGTCCGCCAGCCCACGGCCAGATCGGCCAGCCACGAGTCTTCGGTCTCCCCCGACCGCGCGGACAACACCGTACGATAGCCGGATTTTTGCGCGATGCGCACCACCTCGCGCGCCTGCGACAGGGTGCCAATCTGATTGGGCTTGACCAGAACGGCATTCGCGGTATCACTCTCAATGCCGCGGCGTAACCGGGTTTCGTTGGTCGTGAACAGATCGTCGCCGAGCAGCTGCACCGCACCCAATTCGGTCGTCGCGTTTCGCCAACCGTCCCAATCGTCTTCGTCGAGCACATCTTCGTACGAGACAATGGGATACCGCCGTGCCCAATCCGCCAATTCTGCAATGAATTCCGCGCTGGTCAGCAGCCGGTCTTCCGTACGCAGCCGATACTGTCCATTCTCGACAAACTGGGTTGCCGCGATATCCACGGCAATAGCCACATCGGCGCCCGGCTCCAGACCGGCCCGCGACATTCCTTCGACGATGAGGTCGAAAGCCGCCCGGTTGCTGGTCAAAGGAAACGCCAGGCCGCCCTCGTCAGCGACCAAGGCCGCGGAAAGCCCTCTGTCGACCGCGACTTCGGCTGTCCCGCGACGCACTCGCCAGGCCCATTCCAACGCCTCGCGGAACGATGTCGCCCCAATCGGGACGACCAGCACGTCCTGAATATCGATCGCTCCCCCGGCATGCGCTCCACCGGAAATAACATTGATCATCGGCATCGGAAGCAGCGGTGAAGTGTCCGGGTCGAGAACAGCTTGGTACAACGGCAATCCTTGCCCAGCAGCGGCGGCGTTAGCCGTCGCCACCGAGACCGCGAGAACAGCGTTCGCGCCGACGGTGCGCAGATCGGCGCTGGAATCGGTCGCGATCAACGCAGCGTCCACAGTGGCCTGATCACGGGCGTCGAGGCCACGCACCGCCCGAGCCAGCACACCCGTCACATGCGAGACTGCTGTGAGCACGCCACGTCCGCCATAGCGCTCGCCACCATCGCGTAATTCGACCGATTCGTGGCTTCCGGTCGACGCACCCGACGGCACGATCGCCTCGCCAACAGCGCCACCCGCGAGCCGTACCTCGCACGCAACAGTCGGAGTGCCACGCGAGTCGAGCGCCTCCCAGCCAATGATCTGCTCGATTCGAGTATCGCTCACGTCAACGCCTTCCATAGCTCGTCCAGGCTCTGCGCTCCGGTCAACGCCGCAATCGCTAGCGCACGAGCGCGATCGCGACCATCGGACCCCAGGTACGGCGCCGGAGATTTCCCATCCAGCCGCGCCAGCAGCAAACAACCAGTCTGCCCAACCAAACTCTCGGGCAGATCCTCGGAATAGCTCGTATTGAAGGCACGCGCGCAATCCCGGTATCGATCGGCGTACCGCGGTTGATGCGACGCTTTTAGCAGCAGATGGGTGTTGATAAATGCCAGATCGAATACCGGGTGTCCATAGTGAGCAACCTCCCAATCCAACACCCAGACCGAGCCGCCACCGGCTAACACATTCTTGGGTGAGAAATCCCCGTGTACCAGGCATTCGCCGCCACTGAGCAGAGCATCGCCGTAACCGTTGATCTTTTCGGCAAACTCGGGATTGCGCGCCGCGGCGACCCGATAGAACGGATCGATACGCAACCGATCGAAGTGGCTCTTCCCGAAACGGTTGGCGATATCCGCGTCATGTCGGGTTGCGGCATGCCAACGAGCAAGAGCAGAGCCAAGCCTCGAAGCAACGCTTACATCGACGACGCCGTCGAGGAGGTCATCCTTCCAGTTATGCCAATCCCGCGGCGCGCGAGCAACGGTTAACGTAAGCGCGTTGGTATCAACATCAACTACGGCGGGTACGGCCTGCGGGTTGTGCCGTCCGGCGATGTGCAACGCCTCCGCCTCGACCAGAATCCGCGTCGGATCGGCCCGCCATTCCTGCTCTACCCGTAATTTCGGCAGCGCCTGCTTGACGACCAGATCAACATCCGGCCCGAATATCGCGAAAACGTCGTTGGACACGCCACCCGTAAGCGATTCCGCCCGCAACTGTGCGCCGGCCGGCACAATTCCGCGCGCGACGAGGTACGGCACCACCGTGTCCTGGGTCAACACATCCAACTCCCATGAATCGACACGCCATACTACGTCGGCGCATGGCCAAGCCGACCCGCAGCAACGAAGTGCCGATAATGGCCGCCGCCGACAACGCTCAGCCGTGTTTTGTCAGTGGTTTGGCGCACCCTGAAGGCATGGCAACCGAGTTGCGGATCGACACCGGCGAAGCCGTGATTGACGTGCATCAGAGCGGATCTGGGCCGGCCGTCCTATTGCTGCACGGATTTCCGCAGACGAAGCTCATGTGGCGCGACATCGCGCCACGACTGGCCCGACGGTTCACCGTGATCCGCGCCGATCTGCGCGGATACGGCGCCAGCAGCACCCCGCCCTCGGCAGCCGATCATTCCCCGTACTCGAAGCGGGCCTTGGCCCGGGACATGGTGACCGTGATGGCGCGGCTCGGCTTCGAACGGTTCGCGATCGCAGGTCATGACCGCGGTGGGAGGGTCGCGTACCGAGCCGCGCTCGACTATCCGGACCGGATAACCAGATTGGCGGTGCTGGACATTCTGCCGGTCGACACCGTGTGGGCGCGGGCCGATGACCGTTTGATGCTGGGATATTGGCCGTGGTCGCTGTTGGCCCAGCCCGAACCGCTACCAGAACGGCTCATTGGCGCCGCTCCCGATGCGGTGATTGCCAACGCATTGAGCCCGGCGTGGGGCAGCCCGCCCGAGACGTTCGACGATGCGACGCGGGCCGCCTACACCGCCGCGCTGACCGGCGACCACGTGCACGCGATCTGCGAGGAATACCGCGCCGCCGCTGGCATCGATCGCGAACACGATGCCACCGACCGCGCCGCCGGCCGGCATATCGAATGCCCGACGCTGGTGTTGTGGAGCGGGTCCGGACCGTTGGCGACCTGGTATGTCGACGCCGGCGGTCCGCTGACCTTATGGCGCGAGCTCGCCGCTGACGTATCCGGCGGGCCGGTCGCCGGCGGTCACTTCTTCCCCGAGGAGCGGCCGGCCGAAATCGCCGATCGGCTCGGCGACTTCTTCGCCCGGGGCTGATCTTTCGGCACCGGACGGAGCGACGCCAACACCTGATCGACCACGGCGGCCGGCATGCTGGCCGGAATCGGGCGGTGAGCAACGAAACGACGGTAGAAGAACGGGGCTGCGAGCAGGTCGACAATGAGTTCCGGGTCGACGTCAGCCGCGATCTCGCCCCGCTGTGCGGCTTCGGCCAACACTCGCACCACCGGCTCACGACGCCGGTTCGTCAACTCGGTGTGCAGCTTGGCCAAAGCCGGGTGACGTTCGGCGCCGTCCATAAATGCGGCCAGCAGCTTAGGAAACGGCGAATCGTTCAGCACACCGGCAAATGCCGCCAGCGGCGCGATCAGATCGGTCCGTAAGTCCCCTGTGGACACTGTCGGCGTGGGCCGGAATTCCGCATCCATCGCATCGATTAGAAGCGCCGCGGGCGAGGACCAATGCCGGTACAACGTCGACTTGCCCGCGCCGGCTCGGCGCGCGATCGCCTCCATCGTGAACCCGGCCATCCCCTCATCGGCCAGCACTGCCAACGCAGCGTGCATAACCCGATCCCGAGCGTGCTGACCACGCCCGAGCGGTGCCGAACTTTGCTGTCGCGCCACTGTTCCCTCCTGCCCATCGACACGCTATCGTATCGATAGTTATCGGAACGGGTTCGTATCGATAGGGGTACACGGTGGCACGTCTCGCGGGCATCTCGGACCAACAGGCGCCGGTGCCGACACGGCTGGTGTATTGGTTCGCGCGCCGGGCCCTGGCGCGGATGTCGGGACGTGCGCCGGATCGGATCATCGAGCCGGCGCGGATGTACGCGTACCTGCCCGGACTGCTGCGCGGCTACGCACGGCTCGAACAGGCGACCGACCGAGTGCACCGCATCGACGACCGATACAAGGCCCTGGCCGAATTGCGGGCGGCCACCGCGACCGGCTGCGCGTACTGTATCGACCTCGGTTCGCAGATCGCCCGGCGTTGGGGCCTGAACAACGATGAATTGCTCGCCCTCCCGGATTACGCGAGTAGTCCGTTGTTTGACGAAATCGACCGGCTCGTCCTGGACTACGCGACTGGGATGAGCCGTACGCCGGTAGCCGTCAGCGACGAGCTGTTCGACCAATTACGCCGGCATTTCGACGATGCGCAATTGGTTGAGCTGACCCATGTCATCGCATTGGAAAACATGCGCGGCCGATTCAACCGGGCCCTTGGCATCACCGCCGCCGGCTTCAGCGACGGCCAGGTGTGCGCCGTCGCAGAAGGAGATGGAGACCAATGAGACTTCGCATTGTGTACGTGACCGCGACAACCCTGATGCTGGGTGAATGCATCGGCGGTGGCTTGCTCGATCTGGCTAAGCAGGCGCCCTTCTATCCGGCCATGCTTCATCTTGGCTATCCGTCCTATTTCACCTACATTCTCGGTACGGCCAAGCTCCTAGCCGCCGCGGCACTGCTCGTACCTGGATTACCGCGGCTGAAGGAATGGGCGTACGCGGGAATTATGATCAATATGGTCGGCGCCGCCGCCTCGCGCATTGCCGTCGGCGACGGCTTCGGCGATATCGCACCACCGATCGTCTTCGCCATCATCGCCCTCGTCTCGTGGCAACTGCGCCCGCGATCCGAGCCGGTCATTCAGGTCGAACCGGCGGCTGACCGGGCTCGGACACCCTGAGTCGCGCTCGTACTGCCGCTGGACCGCACGAGTCAGCCGGGACGACGATGGAGGCATGAGAACGTCCCGGGCCGGCCGATGACTCCGTACTTCGCCCACGCCGCAGCGACCGCCGTGCCGTTCGGAATCACCATCGGCGTCTGGATTCTGCTCGAACTGCGGCAGAGCATGCGACGTCGCGGCGGCAGTACGATGCGGGACCGCGGTAGCTACCACCTGGTTGGGGTCGCGGTCGCGGCCGGTTGGCTGGCGACCGCGTTGGTCGCGGCTCGGGTGCCGGCGGCCGCGATGGGCGGCCAGCCGGCGCCGCTGATTCTCGGGTTGATCGTCGCCTGGGCCGGAATTGCACTGCGGTGGTGGTCATTCCACACGCTCGGCTCGTATTTCACGTTCCGGGTGCAAACAAGCGCCGATCAGCCGGTCATCACGACCGGGCCATATCGCGTGCTACGACATCCTGGCTACAGTGGAATGGAGTTGGCCCTGCTCGGAATAGCGCTGATGTACGGAAACTGGATCGGCTTGGCCGCCATGGCAATCCTGCCGATGCTCGGGCTGGTCAACCGCATCCGGATCGAGGAAAATGCGCTGAGGAATGACCTCGGCGACGCGTACCGACAATTCGCAGCGGCCCGCAAACGCATGATTCCCGCGATCTGGTAGCGCATTATAGCGGTCATGGTAATTGGCGGTCGCAAAAATATGGCTTGCCATAGGTTATGCCGCCCATAAGGGTTTCTCTCCGTCGCCGGCATATATCAACCCGAAAATAAGTGCCTTCGCGCGAAGGCTGGCCGGCGCTGCCTTGCGCGTGTCAACCCCGCCCGACCACGTTCGCGTCGTATCTAGGAGGAGGCATCATGCGCGGTGGGTGGTGGGCTACGGCGAGGTGGGCATTGGCCTTGGTCGCCGCGCTCGTGATTACGCTGGCCGTTGTGGTCGGCGTACGGGGCGGTCCCGATCGCGACAAAAAGACCGGAGCCAGCGCGGCCGCGTTGACGTTCACGCCCGTCAGCTCGATCACCAATTCCGGTATTTCTGGCGGAAACCAGGGCTTTTCCGTCGAGACGGCCGACTTCGCGCATGGCTTCCTGACCCGGCAGCTGCTCGCCCGGCCGCTGGCGACCCTGGGGAATCGAGGGACCATCCGCATCGGCGGCTACACGTCCGAGCTCACGTGGCCGGCGTTCGGCGAGTATGCCCGTCGGCGAACACCGTCGTGGGCGGTCGGGGGCAGGGTCGACCAGTACAACTTGGATCAGCTGAAGCAGCTGTTGACCGCAACCGGTTGGCGGGTCACCATCGCGCTGCCGGTTAAGTCGGTCGTCCGCTCCCGAGTTACGTACGGACAGGCGATCGCCGAAGCGGTGGCCGCATATCGCACGCTCGGCAGCAGCCTCGCGGCGATCGAGATCGGCAACGAATACGACATCGTGACAAGGCTGACACCGAAGCAGTATTACTCGATAATGCGGCGGTATTACACAGATATTCACGCCGCTATTCCGTACGCTCACATCAGGCTGGACGGGCCATCGGACGGCACGCCGGGGATTTTACGCAGGTTCCTGTCAGCGGCGGCCGCCGACCGAACCATCAACAATCCACGACAGGAGATCGATGCGGTCACCGCACACCATTACGACAGCGGCCGGTGCCATCTGAATGTCCAGCATTTGCTATCGGCTCACAATTACACCGTGCAGCAGGCAGAGTTGCGGGGTGACCTCACCAACGTCACGGTCATGCACGCCGGCATTCCGCTCGTCCTCAACGAGACGAACAGCGAGTCGGGCAGCGGCTGCCGGGGAGTAAGCAATTCCTACGCGGCGTCCTTGTGGGTGCTGGACTACCTCTTGCAGGCCACGCGGCTGGGCATCGCTGACCTGAACTTTCATACCAGCACGGCTCGTGTTTGCGGCGACTTCCACACCAGCGCACTCGGGTATGCCACCTCCTACCGGTGGTACGCCGCATTTTGCGCCGCCAATGAGCAGGCCCTACGCGCAAAAATGCTTTCCGCCAGCCCGCTGTATTACGGCATCTGGGCATTTCGCCAAATACCTGCGGGGCAATTCGTGGCGTTGCGCGGATACGGCAGTAACGATCTCTCACGGCTTCGCGCGTATGGCGTGGAAACCCCCAATCACACGCTGACAATGGTCCTCATCAACGTCCAGGACCCGTCCAAGCGCGGCAGGACGGACTCGGTCAGGCTCGAGCTGCCCGGCTCCGACCACACTGCGGGCAGCGCCATAACGCTGAAGAGTTCGGCCCCAGGAGGTTTGGCGTCGACGAACGCCTCGGGCATCACGTTGGGCCAACGGCGCGCGGTATTCAATGGCGCGCCACCAGCGGCGTTCGATCGCAGTACCGTTCCGATCGACGAGGGCGCCGCCACCGTGAACGTCGCACCCGGCACCGCGCGGATCATCACGTTCCCCAACGCCGCCCTGCCCAGCCTCCGTGATCTTAAGGACTAGTTGCCCGTGCCCGTCTCCGATAAGCCAACTGGAGGCGAACACCGGCGAAGTCCAACGCGCCCAGCCGCATAAGCGAACCAGACCTTATCTCGGCTGGCGTTGATAGCAAACGTCGTCGAACACTCTCCTGCTGCTGTGCTGTCCGAGTCTTCAGCACGACCTTGCGGTAGACGCCCTATCCGACGGCAGCGCCTCAGCAGCGGTCGAACCTGACGCAGCTCTTCGCGTGCCCACCGATGCACCGCCGGCCGGTCGACGGGTTGTTCCCGGTCCGATGCCGGGCTCGCTTCCCCATGATCACTTCGCCACGTATTCAGCCGAGTGCGGACAGTTATCATCCAAGCATGTACCAGCGGTGTGCGGGTTAGCAACGATGGATCAGTGGGGGCCCGGCCATGGACGATGATCAGCCAGTCGCAGATACGGCCGTAGACGGGAGCCGGCGACAACACCTTCGGTTTAGGGGGCATGGTGGGGAATGAGCGCGCCGCGCGTCGACCCGAGTATGAGGATTACGCGTTCTTCCAATCCAAGTATTTCAACGCATGCAGCCGGTGCAGCAAAGACCTTCCAGTTGATACGTACGTTTATGGAAGACGATTGGACGGCGGCGGCTGGGACATCGTGTGTTTGGACTGCGGTTCGTACACAACGCCGGCGCCGTCTGCACCAAATCCGCTGCCACCGAAGTCAGGCTCGATTCGGCCGCTCGCGCGGCGTGACTCGCCGGATGGAACGAGAACTCGCCCGAATGATTGGTCGAGGTTGGTTGATTACCTACGGTCGTGCGTAGAAAAGGAATCTCTGCTCGCACCGGTACCCCTGAATCAACGAGATCTCTGGACCGTGTTGCCCGTCGGGGCCGAAACGGTGTTGTGCGGCAATGACCTCACGCTGCCGCTGCTGCCCGAACTGCAGGTGCTGTTCAAGGGCCTGGAACAGCTGGAAGGTGTGTTCTACGGCTGGCCAACCGTGGTGGTGCTCGACGATCGGCAACAACCGTTCGTGGCCCCGCTCTTTGTCCGGCAACTGAAAGTACCGGGCATCGGAGACTCGACAGTGTCGGTCGAGGATCTGTTACCGCGGGTCAATACCGGGCTGTTGGGCATGAAATGGTTTTCACCCGAGGTGCTGGCTTCGGCGGCCGCCGCCATTGCCGGGAAGGCCGTGGGTTTCGGAATCGCAAGCGCCGTTATCAACATCGCAACGCACCTGCTCAAGGAATTGGGCGTGCCATTGACGGACCTAGATCCGGCCAACCTGATCAGGTTCGCGAGTTTGGGTGATCCGTGGCGACCGCAGGAAGTCGGCGTCTTCAACATGGCTATGGCGTTCAAGGGCAAGCTGGATGGCCCGACGCGCAGCCTAATCGAGGACCTTCAATGGATAGCCAAAACCGACGACTGGGGTGCCAGTGCCGCCAAGTTCCTTCTCCAAGACGCACCCGTGCCGTCCTTGGCCCCGCTCATGTCGTGCGCGGTGGCGTTGAACGACTCGCAACAGACCGCGCTGGCCTGGGCGGCGAGTGCGCCCCTGACGGTGATCACAGGGCCACCGGGGACCGGCAAAAGCCAGACCGTCACCGCAATTCTGGCCGAGGCCTGGCGACGCGGCGAGACAGCGCTGCTGGCGTCGACGAACAACGCTCCGGTCGACGATGTGATCAACACGAAGGCGGCGATGGTGGATGAGGCGCTCGTGTTGCGGACTGGCAACGCGGACAAACGGCGCGAGCTCGGCGGCTGGCTGCGCGAGTGGGTGGGCAAGGTGTCGACCCGGACGGCCGATGAGCGAGCTGCGTTCCTAAAACAGAATGCCGGCGTCCGGCAGCAGGCGGTACATGCCCTACAGCAGCATGCCGAAGTGTCGGGCACCATGCTGAACGCGGCAATTCGACGGGACGAGACGAGGGCGCGACTGTGGGGCCAACGGCAGGGCTCTCCGGATGCGTCGGCAGCTTCAATCCGCTCCCGTGCAAAAAGAGCCGCCAAAACGCGCTGGCGGTGGCTTCAGCGCCGGCGAGCAGACCGGCTGCGCGCGTTGATCGGCGTACAAGACCCCGCAGTAACAGCCCAGCAGATACTGGATTGGGTGGTGGCCGAGGACTCATTCGACTCGGCCAAGCGGTCGTTGGCTGCCTTCCTCGACGCGAATCGGCACAATCTCATTGAGGCGTTCGAGCGGGATGATCAGCGATGGCAGGCAGCGTCCGTCGCTGCAGTCCGTAACCGGGTAACGGATTCGTTCGCAACCGGCGCGGAATTGCTGACCGATCTCGCTGACACGCTCGCCGATAAACCACCGCATGAGGCCATCGCGCGGGCCATGGTGCACGTCAAAGGATGGGCTACTAGCGCGCTGTCGACCCGGCCCAACTTCAAATGCAGTGCGGGCGTCATCGATCTTGTTGTGATCGACGAAGCTAGCCAGTGCAATCTGGCGCAAGTGCTCCCACTGGCATATCGGGCTAAGCGGCTGGTCATCGTCGGGGACCCCAAGCAACTGCGTCCGGTCGTCACCTCGAGCCCAGAGGAACTACACGCACTTGCCGTCGCGGCGGGTCTTCAGCACGACGCCCTGGCCGACGCGCATCAGACGTACGGAAAGGATTCCGCTTATACCGCTTTCGCGGCGCGTGTCCGTCCCGGACCGCTGCTGCTCGACGAGCATTACCGCTGCCACCCCGAGATTATTCGGTATTGCAACGAGCAGTTCTACGACAACAAGCTGACCGTCCTGACAGCGGTCGATCGCGATGGGGATCCGGAACGAGGGCTGGAATGGCGTGACGTTGCTGGTCGTACCGAACCTGGCCGCACCGGCAGCTCCTTCAACCAGGCTGAGGCCGAAGCGGTCGTAGCCTGGGTTGTGCAGTCCGGTCTGGAACCGGATCGGATCGGAATTGTCACCCCGTTCAAGGCGCAGGTCGCCAAAATTCAGGAGTTGCTTAGGCGGCAAGGTAATGGCCGGTTCACCGAAATTCGGGTTGGTACCGCGCACACGTTCCAGGGTGGCGAACGTGACACGATCGTGTTCTCGACGGTTATCTCGGACGGCGCGCAGGACGGCACGATCGGATGGCTTGAAGGCGAACGCAACCTGATTAACGTCGCTGTCAGCCGGGCGCGACGGCACCTGGTCGTGTTCGGAAACCGTGCCGAGTTGAAGCGAAGAAACGTTAAAACTCTGCTCGGCCTGGCCGAAGCCGCGGGCCGTACTGAGAGTCAGACGGCCAGCGTCAGTCCTGCAGTCACGAGACTTCACACCGCACTGATCGACAGCGGCCTGCCCGCCTCATTGGGTCAGACTGAGGAGGGATATCTTCTTACGATCGCCCTTACCGCGCTCAACGGCGATCGCATCAATATCGAGATTGATGAGTTTCCCGAAGGCGACTTGCGCGGACGACGACAACGACAATTGGCGACCCGGGACGCCAATGTCGAGCGGCTTGGATGGCGGGTGATGCGCAAACCCGGATGGCAGGCGTATCTCGATCCTGACGCGATCGTGAAAGACGTGCAGAAACTCTTCTATCAACACACGGATGAGTGAAACACCTGACTCATCGAGTTCAGTCTCGATGTCCAATCCACGGTGTCACGGCCGCACGTATCCGACGACGGCTGCGCATTCAATCTGCAGCCCAGCCAGAATGCGGATTGTGTGATCGTGCCGCGGCTATTACCGTAGTCGCGGCAAGCTCGGTTTCGGCCTGTACGCCGTCGAGCTCCATCCGTCATGGGAGGAGCGGCGTGCAATGAAGACGCTTCGTCTACGCGAGGTCGCGGCTCAGCTTGATCTATCACCGCAAGCACAGGCATGGCTTGGCCAGATCGAACAGCCAGTAGAGCAGCCAAGGCTGCCGGACGACGAGGAAGCTGACGATCTTCTGACGCGGCTTGGAGTCGGGCCTCAAGACCGAGTCAACACGCTTGCGGCGCGACCGGATTCTCAACAGCACCCGGCGTTGTGGTGGGTGTTGGAAAAGATGTACCAGCACACCATCGAGACAATGGGCGAGCCGGTGCCGATCGAAGGTCATTTCGGGTGGCCCGCCACTGGCGTGCGCGCTGGTGCGCCGGGGCGGCATCTCGCGGTCTGGGCGTATTTGGCCGCGCTGCCGGAGGTTCGTCGATATCACGCCACGCATGGCATCCCGGACGAGATCTCCTGGAGCAGCTTGCAGCTTGGACCGGCGCTAGTCGCCCATCGGAGCATTACCGGCGCAAGTGGCCTCGGACTATTTGACGGTTTATGGAGTCCGCCGCTTCAGCTGCGTGGCATCCAGTATCGAGGACTAGGACGGTTGGAATACACGCGCGGCCGACTTTCATTGTCGAACGGTCCGTGCGGATACACCGTCGGTGTGCATATTCCTTCGGGCGCACCGCTTGAATCCCGGGCCTGTGGCGATTCCTTGGATTTGGCTCTGCAGTTCTTTACGCATCATTTTCCGGACGAGCCAATTGCGATGTTCCATTGTTCGTCGTGGTTGATGGACCCGCAATTAGCCGAATACCTGCCGCGCAGGTCGAATATCGTTCAGTTCCAGCGCCGGTTCCACATCATTCCGCTCGCCTCCACCGACGAGTCGAGCGCTCGATGCGACCAAATCCGGGAGTACTTGTTCGCGACCTCGGCGATCGATCAAGACGAGCTGGACTCCCTCCCTCAGGACACCACGCTGCGACAGGCGTACGTCCAGCACCGCAAGGCCGGACGCCACTGGCACACCCGAACCGGCTGGAGCCCAGTCGACTGATTCACCGAGTCGGCCAGGCACTGGCGCGGAGACAGAACGCATGCTCCATCCAGTCTATGCACAGGTAAAGCACCGAAGTAGCGAGCGGTTAAACGTACGGCGGACTGCCTCTGCCGATCGCAGTGGCGGCGATAGGGCGCATGTACAAAGAACCTGTACCACAAATACGCGCACAGGCCCAGCGCGGCTTTCAGCCCGTCGGCCTCGTCGTTGAAGTGCTGCGCGAGCGCCGACTCGCCGAGTAGTCGCAGTGCTATCGCGAAGTCCTGCATGCCGCGCCAGCCCTCGGCTTGGTGGTGCACGCACCGCCTCGGGGATGTCGCTGCCGTACTGCTGCTTGGCTAGCAGGCCGTTCGGGTCCCTGGCCCGCTGCGCGGAAAAGTCGTTCAGCTAGGCGGTGAACGTATGGAGATTGTCCCGGATGTACGACGCGTCGTTGGTGAGGAAATAGTAATGTGCCGCGCTCTGCAGCTTGATTCCCTTTTCCCAGTTGGGAAACGTACCGTCGCCCTGACCGCGGCGCAAGATCTCCTCCAGATTCTTCCGATAGCTGTCGGCGAAACCGAATTCGCCGAGCGGAGCAGCCGACGTAGAAACCTCTGGCACGAAGGCAAAACTGGAGTCGGTGGCCTCATATCCATTGCCGATCGCCTGCTGCCAGCCCATTACCAGGTTCTGCAGCAGTGTTCCGCGCATTGCACTAAGCGCGTATTCCTCGGGAATGTCGATGGTTGCGCCGCCGGTGAGCTGGCCGCGCCAGTACGACGCGACCGCAGCGCGCGCCTTTTCGTACGACTGCCTAGCTGGTTTCAACGGATCCGCCGGCGCTCTCTCCGCCAGGATCGCGAAATACATTTCCGCCTGGCCGGAGGTCAGATCGACCGGTACATCGAGATTCGGCTCGGTCCAGGTGCCCTGCACGCTGGAGACGATGTACGTATCGGCGCCGGAGGTGACCCGGAGACCGTCGGACGCCAGACCGGTGTCGCCGGGTGCCTGCAGCGCAAGGCGCAGCGTGGCCTTCGCCGGGCCGTGGCCGCGGGTGGCCGCAAAACGTACGAAGCTGACCAGCGCGGTAGTTTCCGAACGCGCGCGGCGAACGAAATTCACAAACTGCCGGTTCGCCGGAAAATCCGCCCAGCACCACTGCGCGGTGATCTGGCTGCCGTCGGCCACATGCAGCGCGAAATCCCGTTGCTGGAGCCAGGTCGCGGGCTCGGGCGCCCTGTCGGTAAAAGGCAGGCAGCGGGACTGCGTAATGTACGTGCTGCCGGTATTGGCCGGTGACAAAAGAGGTTTTACATTGTTGAACGTCGGCCCGTCGGGTGCTGCGAGCAGCGTTTGACCCCACAGATCAATGCCCTGCTGCAGCGCGAACTGACGTTGTCCGCGTAATTCCCCGGGAATTCGGCGTTGCGGCGCCGGCCAATATCGGCCTGATCGGAACGAGAGCGGCAGCGGTGCCGGCTGCGCCCGCTATGAAGGTTCGTCGGGTCAGCTTCATTCAGCCCTCGCAGGAGGTAGGCGACCGTTCCGGTACATATCAATACGCAAACCGCTTGCTGTCAAGGGTTCTGCGTGTTTCGTGATTGCCGTCCGTAGCGAGTCGCGATCCAGGGCGAAGCTGGAGCAGGGCGTCATCTCGGGGCCCTCGCGCGCGCATGGTCTATGCATTTTCCGCCGTGTGTATTCAGGATTGGGCGGCGCAGCCGAGCCCGCCGTGGACACGCCGTACCCAGATTAATCCGGTATTCGGCTGCAGTGCCATCCGACTCGAACTCGTCGCCAAGGAATTGCACCACACCGGCGACAGGAGCGTCTCGAGCGAGTTCTCCGGTGGCGTTACGTCGGTCGCAGCTTGCCCTGGAACGTAAGGAACGTCGTGTAGTTATCGGAGTAGATGGAGTTCTCGTAGATCGGGTCGCCGTCGGGCGGATAGCCAGCCACTGCGCTGACCAGGGCCGGGCTGTTTCCGTAGCGTTCGAAGAGGGGCACGATCGGCAGCAGTTCATTAAACGCCAGCGCCGCGGTCGTGGTCGCCTTTTTCAAATCCGCCGGCGTGGCGCCGAGACCGGAGTCGATGACCACCTGCTTCAGGTTGACCTCGCCCGCAACGTCGGTCTTCTGGTTCATCGGAAAATTCATGCCCTTTTGCGTCGGAGCCAGAGACGGCGTGTTGAGCGTAAACAGCGCTGTCTGGAAGGCGTCCGACGGAAAGGGGTTGGCCGAGGAACCCCATCCCTGAATGGCCAGGGTGAATTTGCTCGCCTCCACGTCGACCGTGACCTGGGTGGATTGCTCGCCGTGCAATGTGATATCGATGCCGAATTGTTTCAACTGACTGGCCAGATTGTCCGCCGCAGCCGACCAGTCCCCGAAGTCCGACGGAAAGAGCAGATCGTATCGGGCGGGCTTACCGGCCGGAGTATGCCAAATCCCGCCGGACTTCTTCCAGCCGGCGGCGGTGAGTAGCGACTCAGCCTTGGGCTTGTCCAGTGTGTATTTGATTAGCTTGGCCTGGGCCGCGACCGACATCCATTGCGGCACCTGTACATCGGAAATACCGGCATACAGCTTGATCTCTTTGCCGGAAGCGCCGAGTGCCACCCGCCCGTTCTGCTCATGATCGAGCGCATAACAGATGGCCTGCCGTGCCCTTTTGTCGGAGAACTCGGGCAGCTTGTCGTAGTTGAAATACAGCGCCGGGCCGGAATAAATGGGCGACCGGATGATGCGTATGCCCTCCTTGGCCATCCGCCTTTCGACCGCCGGCTGCGGACCGCCCGTTGTATATGTCAATTTCTTCTGTAGAATGATAGGAACGATCGAGTTGAAATCGAACGAGGCGTAGTCGATCACGGTGTCGAAGTTGACCTTGTCCGCGAAGTAGCAATGTGGGTTCTTCGACAATCGCATCTGACTATCGCTCACCGCGGTCGTGTTCACGACGAACGGCCCGCTGGATATGACGTTCTGAGGTTTGAACGCGGTAATCTGCTTGTTGAGCGCGACGACGGCCTTGTTGGTCTGCGGCGCCTTGGACTTGACCAGTGGCTCAGCCTTGCTGGCAAGCGGTCCGTACGTAGCATCGGAAACGATGTGCTCACGCAGTAGGTAGTACTGCGCGATCGGCGCGGGTACGGCGATCTGGAATGTGACCGTCATGTCATCGGTCTGCTCGAACGAGTCGACGTAATCGAAGACCGGGCTGCGAACAATGTACCGACACAGCCAGGTTGTGTACACATCCTTTGCGGTGACGGGCTTGCCATCGCTCCATTTGACACCGGAGCGCACCTTGTAGGTGAACGTTTTGCCATCCGGCGAGAGCGTCGAGGTCTCATCGGCGAGTAGATAAAAGTATTTTTGCTCTTTCCAGTAATACATCGCACCCGGCAACACGATGTAGTCGCCGATGTACCCGATCGAGTCCACGATGGACGATGAGATTCCGCTCAACGTGTGATAGTTCCCCGCTGGCGGTGCGTTGTACGGGAACCATGTCGAGTAGGTGCCTCCCGATCCGTGCTTGCCACCGCTGCCGTTGTTGTGGCGGCTGCACCCGGCGAGCGCCGGGGCCAATGCTGGCGCCAACGAAGCGGCACCCGCAACCTGCAATATCCTGCGCCGGGTCAGCCCCGCGTCGTTTTCCACGCTGCAACCTCTCCCCGGCCCGTGCTGGGACTAGGCCGGACCACTAGACCGGAACCACATGGGGTGAAGACGACTCGAAAACAGGTGAGCTGATATCGACGTGCAGGCCGAGATGATTGAAGTGTCGAGATCATCGTGCGTTGCCCGTACTGATGCTCTTTCTAGCTTTGTTGGTAAGGGATCCCGCACACTCGGCGGGCACCATGAAGGGATGGTCTCGCAACGGGCTGTCATGACGCCTCCACCATTGTGCGGGTCTCAGCGCGAACAATTGCTTCGACACGC